>NZ_CP082163.1 GCF_023101665.1 Bradyrhizobium sp. 195
CGCTCACGCTCACGCATTCTCGCGCGTTCACCAATCTGATCTATTCGGATCTCCTTATCTCCTTCTGATGGATGACGATCTCGAACCGGTTCCATGACTGTTGCCCGAGAAAACGTATGCCCCTTCTCCAGATGCTGGGCGATGCGCTCCTTGGCGAAAGCCATAATGTTCTGGCGAGCATTCTCATCGTTCGGCAGAGCGCGTTCGACAAGCTTGTTGATGACGGCAATCTGGGATTGGGCCGCGAGCAGGTCGGAATCATGCGCCGGTCGGTCTACACGGCGTTCCTCCACCGTCACGTTCCACATGTTGCGCCACATCTGGCGCCTTTCAATGCCAGCGATTCCTGTGGCGGCGTCTATGGACTTGATCGCCCGGATAACAGGTTCGACGCCATCCGTTCGCAGAAAGATGCGGTCGCCAGGTCTGGCGCCACTATCTGCGACGTCCATTACAACGCCGATGCCCCACACCTGATGTCGCCGGCCATCATCCAGTTCGATGGCTACATAGGTTGACGGCTCCGCGTCGGCGCGATTGCGATAAGAGCCGAAACCAACCTCCATTAGGCGTCCGGAAACGCCCTTGTCGTGATCGATTCCATCCGCCTGCAGTGATCTGTCGGAGGCCGAGCGAGCCTCAAGACTGTTGGTCCGGGCGTGGGCTCGATCCCATGCGACGCGTCGGTCAGCGAGCGCCTGGCGATCAAGTTCGTTTGGCTGATACCCGTGCACCTCTATTCCGCGCGCGCTAGCCTCGAGCCAGGCCTCGCGTCGGAACTCGACGGAACCACGGACGTGGAGTGCCTCCCAGTGGCGATGTTGTGCCACGCTGATGATGTCCCGGATCACTTCGGCGGCAGCTAGGCGGGTGACCAAGCGATCGTCAGTGGTCTTGAACGCAAGATATTCTTTCCGCTCATCCGCATAGAGCCGCGCTGCGCCACCAGATCCATCCTTTTCGGATTCACTGGCCACCACGTAATATTTCCGACGGATGCGGTCCGGAAACGCGCTCTCGGTGACCTCCGCGGATGAAGGCTTGTTGGGTGCTGTTGCTATGGACTCGTCGCGTCCCTTGTCTTGGGCGGAAGTGCGCCCCGCGCGACGTTGCCGCTCCAGGCTGAAATCGCCGCTGTGGTCACGCGTGTCGTTCATGCTGTCGTCCGTTCTGCTTGCGGCTGGACCGTCGCGCCGGCTGGACGGCTTGGGCGTCGATGTAGTTCAGGACCCAGGCTTTCATGTCGTCCTCAGATAACCCTTCAAGATCCACCTCCACGTCGCCGAAATCGAAACTTGCGCCGGCAGGAATTGTGGAGGGATCGGCCACTTCCTCGTCGGTCATCGGGCGGGATCGAAATACCGCGCGAAGCTCGGCGACCTCGGAGCGAAGCTCCTTGAGTTCCGCATCAAGCACTGCGTTCGAGCGGCCTGTCGGCAGCTTTGGGACAGGAGCCGGCAGTAGACGTGACAGGAATGCCTTGTCTTCGTAATAGACGATCTTGTCAGCGATGACGGGCGGAAGGCCGGTGCCGAGGATGAAGGCCTTGGATTTTGGAAGCAGCTTCAGTTCCTGCGGCAGCATCAGGGCGCGCCGATGCTCGGAGACGGTCTCGCTGGTCGACCGCGTTGCCAGCCCTTTCGGTCCGCTGCGGCTGCGCGCTTTGACCGTATCGTAGCCGATGCGCTCCGAGAGTTCATTTGCGACATCCTGTTCTTTCGGCGCGAATACCACCTCGACAGCATGGTTGGTCATGAAGTTGCGGGCCGCATCAATCCCGTAGATTGCGCGCAGCTGAGCCGGGCTCTGGACCACGGTGAGCAGGCGGATGCCGTAGCCGGCGATGAAGGCGACCGATTTCGCAAGTACGTTGACATTGCCCAGCGCCGGAAATTCATCGAGCAACAGCAGCACCTTGCGATTGAGTTTGGAGTTCTGTTCCGGCAGCTCGCGGGTATTGAGATCGACCACTTGCTGAAAGAACAGATTGAGAAGCGGCGCCATGCGGTCGAGATTATCCGGCGTGACGCCGAGATAGATCGACATCGGCCGTTGCCGCAACTGCCGCAGATCGAAATCATTGGTGGATGTGGCGGCATCGATGCGAGGATTAAGCCAGAGGCCAAGCCTGGCCGTGACCGTCTTCCGCACCGAGTTCATGGTGTTTTCGGACGCGGCGAGGAAGTCGTTCAATGACGTGATGCAATGTCGCGAGAGTTGCGAGGGACCGGACTTGCGAACGGCGATAATTTTCTCGAAGTGTGCCTTGAGGTCCGGGGCCACGGAGAGCTGGTGTAGGATCTCACCGATCGTCAATGGCAGACCTGGCGTTTCCGCGACATAGCCGCCAATTGCTACGAACGCCGACCGTGCGGCCTCGAACCAGAAAGGATCACCGCGGCTCTCGGCCGGAAACAGCATGACGGAGATGCGCTGCAGATCGTCGTAGAGGTCCGCGGGATCGATGCGCACATAGCCAAGCGGATTGTAGCGCGCGGTGCGACCGTTCTCGTCGAGTGGGTCGAACAAATAGACTTCCTGCCCGTGGGCCGCGCGAAATCCTGCGGACCGATCCCAATTCTCCTTTTTCACATCCAGAACGATGACTGAATCCGGCCAATTGAGCAGGTTTGGAATGACATAGCCGACGCCCTTCCCGGCCCTGGTCGGCGCGTAGACCAGGACGTGTTCCGATCCGCCGAAGCAGAGCAGCGCACCATCCTTGCGGCCGAGTAGCACGCCCTGCTTGGATCGCAGGCCAGCGGCCTTGATCTCGCGCTCGGAAGCGAAACGCGCGCGGCCGTGAAGCGGGAGAGGTCGGTGCCGGAAGAGCGCACCGAGCAAGCCAAAGACCACAACCACGCCGGCGAGGGTCGAAAGGGTCAGCCAGCGGTCGAAGCGCGGGTCAGCGCCGTAACGCGGCCAGCCCGTCGCTATTTCCGACCAATGCAGTCCTCCATCGTGAAGCCGGAGCCCCAGCAGCAGAACGTTCGAGGCGACCAGCAGGAACACTCCGCAGCCGGCGAGCGCGACCGCTAGGCCCTGCGCGGCCCTAACTGATCTGGTCGCGTTTGCGAACGGG
The DNA here is from genome assembly GCF_023101665.1 of Bradyrhizobium sp. 195. Lineage (NCBI taxonomy): Bacteria > Pseudomonadati > Pseudomonadota > Alphaproteobacteria > Hyphomicrobiales > Nitrobacteraceae > Bradyrhizobium > Bradyrhizobium sp. 195. Next base: position 3,083 of record NZ_CP082163.1, read on the forward strand.
GTCATAGTAAATTTCCGAAATGCGGTAGCGGCCGTCCCGCTTCTGCATCTGGATGACGACGTCGACGAGAAGCAGCAGGAGCGAGCGGATGTCGTCACGGTGCAGGTCGCGGCCTTCCGCGCTTTCCTTGACCAACAACGTCAGTTGCTCGAAGGCGAGCCGAGCGCTGTCGGCGTGAACCGTTGTGATCGACCCTGGATGGCCCGAATTCACATTCCTGAGATAGAAGAATGCGGTCCCGTCGCGCAGTTCCTGCAGCAGAATGCGATCCGGCCGCATTCGCAGGCAGGACTCGAGCAGTTCCCGTGGTCCAATTTTGGCGAGGCCCTGCCCGTCCTTGGCATAGAGCAGCCGCACGCAATTCTGATGAGGAATCACAAGCTCAGCGGTGTCCTCGATGGTGATGAGCCGCTCCTGTCCCGGTATCGCCGCGATCAGTGCCTTCGATAGCGTCGTCTTTCCCGAACCGGTGGCCCCAGAAATGATAATGTTGCGCCGAGTTGAGACGGCAAGCTCGAGGAAATCGCGCCAGGCGCCGGCTTCTTTCAGAGCCAGAAGTCGATGCTCGTCGGCCGTGAGATCGTCGTTGGCGCCACGGACCTCTTCGAACAGTTCTGTCCGCTCAAAGGCATCCAGCGTCATCGTCAGAGCCGACGGCTTGCGGATTGTGAGACTGACCGTGCCAGCTGGAACAGCCGGCGGCACGACGATTTGACAGCGCTCCTCGCCGATCAGGGTGGTCGACACCACCGGGTGTTCCGGACCAATGTCCTGGCGGGTGTGGCCGGCAGCCGCGGTCGCCAGGTGTGAAAGATAGGCATGCGTCAGAGCTGGCGCTTCGTGCCGGGTCCAGCCGCCGGAACCTTCCACGAAAATCTCGCCGGGTCGGTTGACGACGATTTCGGTCAGGGACTTATCTGCCAGAAATGGAGCCAACGGCTCCAGATAGCGCGCCAGCACGAGCCGGCTGCCATCCCCTTCTATGGAGTGTATGGCGCTCACTTTGTCACCACGGCCGGGGCCACGAGGCCCCCGGGGATGGTGCGGTCCATTATCTGCGTTCGGGTCTCAACCCGCCGCAATTGATAGACCGAGGAGAAATCGACATCGCGCGCAACAAAGATATTGACCAGTTCGCCCTGGTTCTTGTTCAGCGTTGGCGGAATGTTGATGGACTGCTCGACGGCGATGGCTGCGGCGGTGTTGGTGGCGCCGGTGGTGTTGTTGATCTGGATGGAGCTGTCCTGCAGCTGCTGGCGCCCGATCGAGGAGGCGTCATTGACGACCGACAGCAGCAACGCTGAGCCAAACCGCTCAAAGAAATGGGTGTCAATGTCGCCGTCGAAGCCGGCGCGCCCCAGTGCATCGGTGGCCGGCGAGGCCAATGTCGCAATCACGCCGGTCGGTGTCTTGGCGCGGGTCCACAGCACGAACAGGCGTTTTGAACCGCGTCGCACATTGCCCCGATATTCGCCGACCACTTGTGTGCCCTTTTCCATCAGCACCACGTTGCCGGAGTCCGACATCACGTCGCGCACGACGACGCAGGAGACGAAGCCGGCGACGTCCGAAGACATCGCTGTCTCCAGCACGCACGGGATCGAGGTGCCCTGGGTGACCAGGAGATTGCGGTTGGGAAGCCGCGCCGCGCGCACGCCCTCGATTGGCGTGGGTTTCAGCTTGTCGGCAAGATCATTGCGCGGTTCGGCCCGACCAAACCCATAGGGATCGGTGACGACGCTTCCGGTCACGCTGTCGTGGGCCGCGCGTCCCGCAGAGTTCGGTCGGTTATAGGCCAGCACTGGTGCGCGCCGGGCACTTTCCAGAAGCTGGTCGGAGGCGGGTGCGGGAGCCGCTGGCGTGGCTGGGACCGGAGCGGCCCCAATCGAGGCCGTGGCAATAGGTGCGGCCGGCGCTTCGGGGAGGGGTTCAAACGCCGCCGCCTGGCGGATCACCAGCTTGCGGGCGGAATCGTTAACCGGCTTATCGCCTTTCCAGGTGCCCCAGATGATCAGAGCGGCAAAGGCGGTGAGCGCCAGCGCACCGAAGCCGCGTTTGAGCATCGTTGCGCGAGCATTGTCCCCTCCTCCCACGGGCGTAATGCCACGATCGCCGGCGATCGTTTCATCGTGATGTTCGGTCATGTCGGTTCGCCTATCGTGGCCTGGGGGTTGGACGTGGTGTCTTTGCCCGCCGCTCGATCGACGGGCTGGTGGTATTGGTTCCTGGGTTGACCCCCACTGCATCGAGTGCTTCGTTGAAAATGCAGAGAACGGTGTTGCCTTTGCGCAGCCGGAACTCCCGGGCCGTGGCATGAAGGACCACGAGCTCGCCACGGACATCCTTGGGCACTAGGCTTTCCGAGCCGTCGGAGTTGATCAGGTAGATCGCAGGGATTTCGCGGTTGCCCGCAAAGCGGAACGTGGTCTCCTTGCCGTCGTCGAAAACGGCTTCGGGCTCGAGGTCGACCGACCCCTGCGCTGAGAAGCGCCAGTTGCGGGCGCCATAGGCGTGATGCAGGTCAAAGGTCTGGTCGATCAGCGCGCCTTCCCGCTCGGCGCCGCGGGCGGCCGCCTCCGCACGCCGGCGTTCGATCTCGTCGCCGGGATAGGCGAAGCGGACGACGAAGTAGCTGTCCGCCAGCGTCGTCTCGGCAATTGACAACTCGAATTGATACGATCGCTTGCGGCCATCGGGGCGCGTGGTGACAACCTGCAAATTGGTCGGCGGATGTTTCTCCCGGGGCTTGAGGAATAGGATCGAGCCCGCCGGTGCGACCTCCCATGCAATCGCGTCGCCGATCGCGACATGCGCGACCTCCTCATCGTCGGCGAACAGGACCTGAGTCGAGGCCCGAATTACGCCGTTGACCCGGACGACGTTGGCTGGATCGTAGGTCACCGTGCGCACGCGGGCATCGTGTTGACCCGGCGACGGCTGTTGCAGCGCCAACGCCGGCCCCGCAAATCCCAGGGCGAAAATCATCAAGAGAGCGAAGGATTTCATGGCACGACCTCCGGATCGGCGCGATATTCCGAGACCAGAAAGCCGAGGGGATTTATGAGACGGTCGGCCGAGGACATTGGCGCGTTGGCATAGGAAAACGTCAGCGTGGAGACCCAATGGGTGATGCGGGTCTCCTCGCCCTTGCGGCTCTCCTTCAGGAAGCGCACGGACGCCACATTGTCGGCCAGGAGCGAGATCGCCTTGATCCGCACGGTGGCGACCCCGAAACGGCCTTGAACGACTTGCGGGCTTTCGGGATTGGAGCCGCGATACCAGGCCGCGAACCGGGCCTGTTCGCCCTGCCCCGAGAGTAGAGAGATCGTCCGAAAGTTGGTCTCGGCCTCCGGATAGCTGTAACCTTCACGTGCGCGAACGTAGCGTCCAAGAAAGTATTTGGTGACGGCTTCATCATAGCGCGCCGGCGTTGAATTGAGCGCGGAGACGGTGTCCACAATGCCGGTGGCGTTATCGACCCGGATGACGAACGGCTCGACCGTCTTGAGCGGTGCAAGTGCTGCGACCGCACCCACCGAGGCGGCCGCCAACGCGCAGGCAACCGCGGCAATCACCCATGCCGTTCGCCGCGAGCGATGGGCCGATAGCAACAGATCCTGTTCCCATCGACGCGCATTGTCGAAATAGCTTTTCAGCTCATCGTGCCCGACCATCTCACGCCTCCTTGCCGCAAGCGCGGTAAGAGGCTGCAATCTCGGCGCGCTGGTCCGACGCGGCGAGTTGGCTGGAGGGCGCCGCCGGGCTGGCTTCGCCTTTGCGGATGACTGGTCCTGGCGCGGATGGCGCAGGTGACGGCTCGGGGGCCGCCAACGGCGTGTTGGTTTCCCAATCCCACAACGACCGATTGAGCGGCCGCCGAGCTTGGCCATCGCATGACGGCGGTCCCTTTGACCAGATGGCGCAGCCGCCAAGCTGAAATCCGATTACGCAGATGATGAATAGTCGACGCCTCATCGTTCTGATGCCCCTGTCTGTCTTTTTCGTCTGTTGCCGACGATTGCTGCCTACGCCGTTGTGGTTCCCGGCGATCGGGTGCGCCTCATACTGCCGCCCTGCCGACTGGCTCTTAGTGCGTTGAGACCGCGGCTGGCCGACCAGCGGGCGCCGGCATAAGCGCCGCTGGCCGCGGCCGTGGCGTTGGCGATCATGGGGCTTGTGACTAGCCGGCTGGCGAGCGAAGCGCCGCCCCCGGCGAGGCCGCCTGCGATGACCGGCAGTTGAAGCGAGATGTACCCGGACAGACCGAGCACCGCGCTGATGGCGACAGCGGCGACCACCATCTCGCCGGCTGTGCCGGCGTTTGCCGCAAACCTGTCGATGAAGCCGGTGACGGTCGTTAACATCAACCCGACCAGAGCGACCACCAGCACCAGCAGGATCACGAAATTCGCGACCTGCCGAAGCCAGGCTTCAGTAAACGGCCGCGTGGTCTCAAATAAGCCAAGCGCAATGAATATCGGACCGAGCGCAATCACGACCCCCAGACCAACTTTGGCATAGAGCAGGATGGCAAACTGCAAGAAGGACCCAACCGCCACAAAGATCAGGAGAATGGCGGCAATCAGGGCCGGAGCCACGTCGGTTATTCCCGCTTGATCGTAGATCTTATTTGCGACGTCGATTCCCTTGGAAAGAAGCTGATCGAAAGGAGCTCCGGAATTTGTGTTCAGTCCCGAGCCCGCCAAGGCATTGCCGATCTCCCTCGGTAAGGAATCAAAGAACAGCCCGGTGACGTATTGCTGGAACGCGCTCGAGTTGGTCGCGAGCATAACAACGACCACGATTCGCATCGCCCGCCAGGCAAACTCCATGATTGGCTCGGAGATTGCGCCCCGCATCACCGCAAATCCGTAGAGGATGACATAGAGCATCACGGCGGTGCGGAGGGGACCGTCAATGTAGGAGGCAAGATTCGATGCCGAAGTCGACACGAATGTCGTGATCGGTTGCTCGAATTCCTTCAGGAAACTGTCGAAGACGTTTATGGCCATCGCGGCGGTCCCTACTTCAGAGCGTCTTTCATCTCTTGGACGGTGAGCTTCTTACGAGCTTCGTTGGCATTGATGCAGTCAGGCGTGTTCCTGTGTTCACCTGGGTTATCGCGGCAGGCCTTGAGCGTTGCTTGAAGCTCGTCCCGATGATCGAAAAACCAACCGACGGTCTTCGTCTGCTGACTCTTATCGGCTTCATTGCAGCCCGTAAGAGCGGCGGCGACGGCGATTACCAGAATGGATGCCTTCATCGTCATTGCAGCGCCGCCTTCATCTCGTCGACCAGTTGACGCTGTCTCTCGCGCTCCCGTTGGCTGTCCATGTCGGTACGGGCCTGCTGGATCATTGCGAGACCCTGCATCCGCAGCACATCGTTCTGCAGCAGCGCCTGTTCGGCCTGTAGCCGCGCCGACAGATCGAGCGTCTCCTTGACGTCGGTTGCCGTGCTGATGCGCGTTCTCAGTTCTTCGAGGGCATCGATACGCTGCGAGGCGGTGTCGTAGACCGCCTGGCCCATGGAGTGCTTGGCGCCGGTCTGCCGCGCGATCCGGTCGAGCTCGCTCTGATAGTATGAATTGCCGCTGTTTCCCGCATACGCTCGGTTCTGCGAAAGATAATGGTTCATCGCGTCGGCGAAGTTGTCCCCACCCTGCCCCGCGACGAGACGTTCGATGTCGGAGAACTGTTGGGGCAGAACTTTCCGGAACTGAGGCGTGTTCAAGAGCGATCCGATGTCGTTGGCGTTGGTCCGTTTGTTGAAACTGTCATAGAGCTGCTTGGCCTGGTTCAATTGATCCTGCGCTACCCTGAGCTGGGACGTCAGGGTGTCGACCTGCTTCTTCAGTTCAGTCAGCTGTTCGAATTGCCGCGCATAGACGCTCGGATCGAAGACAATCTCCGCTCCTGCGGGTGATGCCATCAGGAGGGTCAAGACTGAGACGGATGTGAAAAATGCCGGACTGCGCTGGATCATCATCGGGCCTTCCTCCGCTCCGCGTGAAACACCGGCAGCCATTGCACCGGATCGTCGCCGACCTCCGCCCGAACGCGGTCGAGCAGTTCGACCGTTTCCGTCCGTCCGGACAGCACGGCGAGCGCATCATCGAAGCCGCCGAGGTCAAGCTCCGCCACCACCGAATTGTGGCCTTGCTTGACCAGGAACCGCCGGCTTTCGGGCGCCAGCTCCTCCTTGATCAGGCGGAATTCCGCGTCGGTCAGATGGAAGCCGTCGACGTAGTCGGATCGCGTGCCCCGAGCGTTGGGCAGGAAGATTTGTGTCGGGCACTGCTCGACGATAGTGTGCGCGATCGGGGAAGCCAGCGCGTCGCGTGGCGACTGCGTACCGAACACCATGACGCCGTTCTGCTTGCGGATGGTTTTCAGCTTGTTGTTGGCGAGATCACGAAATGCTTCGTCGCCGAGCGCCTTCCAGAATTCGTCGATGTCGATGATCAGGCGCTGGCCGTCGATCAGGCGTTCGACACGGTGGAACAGATACATCATGAGTGGCGTGCGAACGGTTGGATGATCCAGCAGATCGGTCATGTCGAAGCCGATAAACCGGGCATCGAGACCGATCGCATCGTGCTCGCCATCCAGCACCCAGCCGAAAGGAGCGCCCCGGCACCATCGCTCCAACCGTGCACCGATCCCTTCGCGATCCTGCTGGCCGAGAAAAGCCCGGAGCGCCCCGAACGAGCGTTCCGACTGCCGCAGGTGACCAAGCGCTCGCAAGCCGGAGTCGATCCGCTCCTCCTCGGTCACGGTCAGCGGGCGGTCTTCCGGCGTAACGAGCTTCCGGATAAGAGCGCCCAGGAAGGACAGATTGGCTGGCGTCAACTCCAATGCCTTGAGCGGCGCGCAGCCGGTCGCAATGCCGTTGTGGAGTGTCAGATACGTCCCCCCGGCGGCACGGACGAAGATCTCTGCGCCGCGGTCCTTGTCGAAGAAGACGTAAGTGGCGCCGAGCCGCTCGGCCTGCGACAGCAGGAAATTCTGCACGACGGTTTTGCCGGACCCGGAGGGGCCGCAGATAAAGGTGTTGCCGAGATCGCCGTGATGGAACGAGAAGTAGAACGGAGAGCCGGATGCGGTCTTGAGCATCGCAACCGCCGGTCCCCAATGGTTGCCGGCAGGCTTTCCGGTCGGATAGGTGTGAAACGGAGAAAGTGCCGCGAAATTGCGCGAGCTGATCGCGCCGGTTCGCGCCCGATACTTGAACAGTCCCGGAAGCTGGGCCCAATAGGCTGCTTCAAGGCCGAGATCCTCGCGCGCCACCACGGCGCCCGCGTCGGCCAGTGCGCGCCGCGCCACGCTCATGTGATCCTGTAGCTGCAAAGGCGTCTCGGCATAGATTAGCAGCGAGAGATGATGATCTCCGAGCACGAACCTGTTGGATTCGAGATCGTCGAGCGCGTCAGAGAGCTCATCAACCTGCGAGGCGGCCGGATCCTGAGCCGAGACCAGCTGGTTCTGCTTACGCGTGAGGACAGTCTTGGCGTCGGCTTTCGACAGAAACGCCAAGGATTGCGTGAGGATCACCTCGAAAGGCGCGGAAAGCAGCGCGTTCAACAGTCCTGGCTTGGTGGACGCCGGATATTCCTTGAGTCCAAACATGCCAGCAAAGCGCGATCCACCCGCGCTGCGGATTTCGATGGCTTCGCGGCCGAAGATGATCCGGTTTGAATAAAGTGCCGGGCCAATCGGCCCTTGCGGCAATGGCATCGGCATCCACTCGCCGGAGGCGACGGTATGGAGTAGCTCCATTGGCTCCGAGAAGGTGATGCCGTCGCGCTCAATCAATCCGAGAGCATGGGCGCCGTAGCGCTCCAATGCGGCGACCATATCGCGCGTGACATCGTTGAGCCGCTTCAAGGCGTCGCTGTCGACTTCGAGGGAAGCCGCAGCACTCCGGCCAAGCCGCTTGAAGAATGCGGCCGCCGCGTCAGCGGGGGCGCGACCGGGATGCCAAACCAGCGTCAGATAGAGCTCGTTGCGAAATAGCGCTGCCTTGCGGAGCTGGTCGCGATATTGCGCGTCGAGCGAAGCTGAAAATGTCGATCGGAACGCACCGTCCGGATAGTCCGATGTCCGGCGTCGCACCAGATGGGTCCAGAGCGCCAGCCGCGGGTTCGCAACATTGCGTAGGGTGAGGTTTAGCTTGGCGTGCAGGTCGTTCAGATCCGCCGTCTCGGCGGTCTCGAACGAGGTGCCGTCGAGCCGGATCACCGTCAGCAGGGCCCGCGTCGTGAGACTGATCACCGTATCGGTGACGTGCCGGCCGAACGGCAGGTAAACGTCGGGCCCGATCTCCCGGGTTTTGAGCGCTGCGTTACGCATAACCAAGGTCTCGTGTTCGATATCGCCGGATGAGCTTGAGCGGCGTGCAGGACGATCCGCCCCAGAACGATGCGTTGCGCGTGCGGCCGCGGGTTTCGATCCAGGCAAGCAGGATCCGGAACATGTTGGGGTCGTGCCGGCAGATGATGCGGCAAAGACCATGGATCGGAATTGCGACCAGGCCGTAGATGATGCTTCCGGCTACCAGGAACAGGATGCAGGAAAACATCACGTTGAGCGCCATCGCTTCCATGGTGACGCCGGCGACCATGGCCGGACGCGTGCAGGCGAGGAATAAGGTATCCTCCGTGAGACGCACAGCCTCAATCATCAACGCCCCCCGGTCAGGGTCGAGACCACCTCGGAGGCGCCGAACGTGATAGCGACGCCGAGCACGACATACGCGGCCTTGCGCAGATCGAGATAGCCGAACATCCAGGCGATGCCGACGATGATGACCGCCAGCGTCGCCAGCAGGCGGGCGACGTTGCCGGTTAGCATGTTGACGATGTTCTGCAGCACACCCTCGATGTTCGCGGTCTGCGCGAGCGCAGGCTCGACCAAGGCGACGCTGAGAACGGCCCCCATGCACACGAGTGCGGCGGCTTGCTTAACACGAGATGTCATGACGACTGGGCTCCGATTGCTGTGCAGCCGGACCAGCCCGGACCGCGGTGTTAAGTTGAGACAAAACAAAGAAGTCCTCATCGCTCATAGACAAAGGCTGACGTGCCAACGCCGGAGCGATAGACGTCCCAGTTCGGACGCTCCCTGATGGAGGGAGATGGCTTGTTGAGTTTCGGGGTTTCGCCGGTGGGAATGTCGGCATCGCCGGGCGGGATTTGGGGCTCGGGAGCTGTTCGGGGGGTGTTGGCCGCGAAGCTTGAGGCAATCCTGGCAACGGCCTGATCGCGGCCCGAGGCGCTCACGTTTGCTGCCTGCAAGCGGGCCTCGAACAATCTGCCGAGGCCCGCGATATGCTTGCAGGCGTCGAAAGTCGTGGTAACCGTCAGCCCGGCCTCTTTCATGTCCGCGGCATCAAGCTGAGCGAGACCGGTCCGAACCTGCTGGCCTGTAGCGATGGCCTCGGTCGCGAGCTGGATCGCTTCGTCGCGATCACTTGCCTGAATCGGAACCGGCTTCCGCGCCTGAACTGTGATGAGCAGCGGCTCGAACGAGCTCGCCTGCCGCACGATCGCCGTCAGCGGCCGTACCAAGTTCCGCGTCGGTGCGCACTGCTCGACCAGAGTTACGAAGGCAGCTGGATCCATTGCAGAAAGCCTCTTGCTATCGTCCGGAGCTGAAGATGTTCGGGACTATGCCGCGCGCGCCGTGCTTGGCTGAGTATCAATTGCCGGCTTCGAAATCTTGCCAGCTGCCCGGATCGCCTTGAGGGCCTCATCGGTGACTGGCAGCAGCCCAGCGACGGCCTTGGTGGATCCGATTTGACGCGGCTCACCGAGGCGTTCGAGATGCCATCCCGCCCGTCGCAGGATTCGTTCCATGCGCTGATCAGTGACGGTCGCAATGGCCCGCAGGTCGTACTGCTGGGCCCATTCGATCATTGCTGCAAAGAGGAGGAACGTTGCTTCCCGCAAGCCGTTCTCGGCGGTCGCCGCGACGGTTTTGGTATCAACGCAAAAGCGCGAGCTCTCCCAAATATTGGCTGCCCTGGGCGGTGCGTGGCCATCCAGCAACACCGGGAACGTGTCGGCCAGCATGTTGCGCCCTGTCGTGGGCAGCAGGCGAACACAACCGACAACCTCGCGCCGTTCAACAACCAACAAATAGGTCGCCTTGAATGTGTCGTACTGATCGATCTCCAATCCACCTGCGACAGAGACGTCCCAATCGAGCCGCTCCTTGAACACGCGCCCGCGCAGCCGATGCATTCCTATCATCAGTTCGGAATCGTGCAGAAGCGCCGTTCGTGTGCGCACAATGACCTTCATCTTAACCTCCGGCTTACGAATCACACCGTCGAGATCAAGAAAGCAGGCACGATCACCGTGTTGCGCTGTCAGTTCTGACAGGGCGCTTTGGAATGGTTCTTGCCGCAAAGCTGCCCCAACAACGCAATAAACGCACCACACGCACAGGGCGAATCATACGCTCTAGTCGCGTTTAAGAACAAGAAAAGTTCTGGAAGAGGTGCAATGAAGAACGTCAAAAGAGCTTGCGATGAATTCGTTGATTGTCTTCATGCGGCCCATACGGAAGATGATTTTCGACGCATCGCGGAACGAACCGCGCATGCACTGGGCTTTCGCTGGTTTGCCTATTTTGGACACCGCGCGAATGGCCCCAAACTGATCTCATCTTACCCGAAGAGTTGGACCAGCCATTATTTTCGGGAAGGATACCATAACATCGATCCCGTTCTTCAGGACCCGCGAAACACGAGCCGAATGTTCCTGTGGGATGGTCGTGAGGCGCGAAGCGCAAGGTCGGCGAAAGAACGCCGTTTGTTTGAGGATGCGCTCAGCTTCAAGATCAGGACCGGTCTGACGGTTCGCATTCCCGCAAGTCAAAACCAGTGCGCGGCCTTTACGCTCGCGGTGGACGACCGCAGCCTCGGACTCGATCGTTTCATCGAGACTTCGAAAGACCTCTTGGAGAGGATGGGCCTTACCTATCATGCGCATGTGAACGCGGCCAGGATCGGACACGTGTCCTGGGAAGGTTATCAGGGGAGCCCGCTGACTCAGCGCGAGCGGCAGTGTCTCGCGTGGATCTCTGACGGCAAGACGATGCAGGATATTGCGGAGCTTCTGGGAGTGTCGTCCCGTGGGGTGAAGTATCATCTAGACAATGCCAGGCGAAATCTTGCTGCACTCACCCTTCCCCACGCTGTGGCGCTGGCGCTTCGGCAGGGGTTGCTTCCCTAATGTAGGAGAGCCGTCTGGCTCGGCAAAGCGGCGGCTTAACCATACTTGCCCAAGCTGGGTCATCGACAATAGTTGCGTTCTCGATAACGTACGGGTTTGTCGAGTAGGCGAAGAGCGTGCGCCCCTGTCCAGTGGGCGACACGGACTTCGGCCTGACGCGGTCGCTGGTAAGATGTGATGGCGGAGAGAGTGGGACTCTCTTCCCCTTCGCCGCGAACGCGCGAAAACCCGCGGAAAACAAGGATTCCCGAAAAGCCCGGCCGCGATTTGTGACCACCGCTGTGTACCACTGGACCGGCCGATTCGGCCGTCAAACTCGTCGATTTCGAGGTGTCCGAAGGGCGCATCCCGGTCGAGACTTCCGTCGAAAGCTGCCCGGGAGGCTGGCTCCTTGGCGGATGCCGAGCCCAAGGCCGCGGCGGTCGTCAAAACCGGCCGAAGGCCACCTACGACGGCGCAGCGCCGAATGCGACCATAGGATTCAAGGCACCGTCGGCTTAGGAATGCGATGGGGTACCCAACGAGTGTAGGTCCCGGCAGAGATCAGCAAAATAGACGAGCAGAACGCTCCCGAGGAAGAACAGCTTGATGTCTTCGTAAGCTGCGGGACCGAGCGGACTGAACTCGAAGGCCGGCGGAAGAAAAGCCCACCACACCAAGGGCAACGTCAGGACGGCCGCGAAGGTGCCCGCCGGTTTGCCTCCCAGGAATACCGAGACCAAGACCGCAGGGAAGAACGCGGCGAAAGCGAGTTCGAGACCCAAATCGACCAGGATCATCTGCGCCGCGACCGAGGCGAGGACGAGCAGTAGGCTGGCCGCGAAGCTGCGCCACGACCAGGGTTCGATCCGGGGCCATCGTCCCGGAAGAGTGACCGAGCTCCTCATCGACGCGCTCGCGGTCCTACCAGAAGGTTACACCGGCGCGGCGGCCGAAACGGCCACGACGGTATGAGCAGAACTCTCAGTGCAAACACCGAGGGAGGCCATTTCATCCCGTGAGAGCGGCCTCAGCCGCGGCAGTCGGCTGAGGCCATCCTTCTCCCTGGGCGGTCCTAACGTTGCTTTCAGCAATTCTGCAAATCGCGTCGTGAGTAGTGCAGAAACGCCAAACCGCCGCAAGCACCGTTCATTGTGCGCCGCATCCTTGGCGCCGCAAGGTTCGCCTGGACGATGGCTTCCATGAAGGTCAAACTTCGTCGCGTTCATTCGCCCCGTCTGGCGGACGAAACCGGTCCTCTTTACGCTTGATCTCGGCCACCCGCACCTCGACCGACATCTGCGTACGCCCGAGCTCTTCGGCGATTTCCGGCCACGATTTCCCCGACGCCTTCATCCGGAGCAGCTTTGCTTCTTCATCGGCAGACCAGCGACGGCGTTTCAATTTCTTCCCCGGACTTGCCGGCTCCCTAGACAGTCGCGCCGCAGGTCTCTGCAATCGACCATGCTAAGCTTGGCGCGTCCCGGCCATCATTTTCAGCTCGCCAGGCGCTTGATCCTAACGGATCGTTCTCCGCTGACAACCGCTTCCCGAGATCGCTCGTCAGCCTTGAGCTATCGCTTGCTGGCGCGCGGTCGCCAAAACAGAAAGCTCGATATCGCGCCCTGGGCATGGTTGCCCGCTGCTTTCCGGCGCCTCCCCACAGCCGCGAGTGACTGTGGATTGACACCTGCCGCTCGGAATCCCTTCGGCTCCCCGTGATAGGTTGCTCGGGCGAAGCAAGGAGTTGTCGTGCTCTCGATCATGGACCTCGCCGCCGTATTGCTTACGCTCTCGGCGGTATTCGGCTGGCTCAACCACAAGTTCCTGCCGCTGTCGCACAGCGTCGGCCTGCTGGTGATGAGCGTCGTCACGTCGCTGATACTGATCGGATTGGACGCCGTCTTCCCGGGACTGCGTCTGCTCGACCAGCTCTCGGAAGGCATGCAGCGGATCGACTTCGCCGAGATCGTCGTCAACGGGATGCTTGCCTTCCTGCTCTTCGCCGGTTCGCTGCACGTCGATCTCGCCACCTTGCGCAGCCGGGCCGTCCCGGTGTTCCTGCTCGCGGTCTTCGGCACGATCATCTCGACCGCGGTCGTCGGCGTGCTGTTCTGGGGGCTCGCCCTGCTGGCCGGCTTTCCCGTACCGTTCGCCTGGGCCCTGGTGTTCGGCGCGCTGATCAGCCCGACTGACCCCGTCGCGGTGCTGAGCACGCTACGCAACGCGAACGTGCCGAAGGAACTCCAGGTCGAGACCGAGGGCGAAGCGCTCTTCAACGATGGCGTCGGCATCGTGCTGTTCACCATCCTGCTGCGCTTTGCGGCATCCGGCGAGGGAGCCTCGGTTTCGGCGAGAGACGTCGGCGAACTGCTGCTGCGGGAGGCGGGCGGCGGCATCCTGCTGGGAGTTGCCACCGGCTACATCGCCTATCGCGCCATGCGCCTGATCGACGACTATGCGGTCGAGGTGCTGATCACCGTGGCGCTGGTGACTGGGACCTACGCACTGGCCTCGCACGTCCACGTCAGCGGTCCTCTCTCCATGGTCGCGGCCGGCCTTCTGATCGGTGACCGCGGGCCGCGCTACGCCATGAGCGAACGGACGCAGCGCTACGTGTTCGCCCTCTGGACCGTCGTGGACGAGATCCTCAACTCGGTTCTCTTCCTGCTGATCGGGCTCGAGACGCTGATCCTGCGCTTCGATCCGCGAACTCTTCTCGTCGCCACCGCCGCCGTGCCGATCGTTCTGTTCGCGAGGTTCGTCTCGGTGGGGGTACAGCCGATCCTGTTCGCCTGGACCCGCATGCTCTCCTGGGCCAACGCCCCGTTTCTGACCTGGGCGGGCGTACGGGGCGGCATCTCCGTGGCGCTGGCGCTGTCGTTGCCGAATACGCCGGCGAAGCCTCTCATTCTGACGGCAACCTACGCCGTCGTTCTCTTCAGCATCATCGTCCAGGGATCCACGCTCGGACTCGTCGCCAGGCGAACCGTCGGTTCCGGATCAAAATCGAATCCTTCGGTTCAGCCGGATATGACGTCGCCGTCCGCGCCCCGTGCGCGCCAGTAGCGTTGACGGAGCCGCGGCGCGATCAGCCAGGCAATCGCCGCCGATGCCACGACGCTGATCGCTATCATCGTTGGGATCGCCTCCATCGCATCCGACTGGATCGGAGTGAGGAGGATCACGACCATTCCCGCTCGGCCTGCAGCAGCGCCAGCTCGCGCCTGTTGGCAGCCAGCAGCCCTCGGAGGGTCCGCAGCAGAGACGGTTCGTTCGTGTCGGCGAGCAGTCTCTTGAAGTTGGCGATGTTCTGCTCGCAGATGAATTTCCGGGTAAATAGGTAAGCCGCGGGCGAGTAATATGCCCGCAGATGCCGCCGCATGCCACCTCACCAGGCGAAAGGGGCATGCGCGGTCGCCGCGATAAACCGTCCGTCCGGAGCGACGGGAGAAGCGCCGAACAGGCCCTCGCCCGATTGGAACAGGTCGATCTCGGCCAGTTGGCCTGGTTACGGTGATGTGTTGAGGAGCCTTGCGATGCTCGAAACGACCGACCTGCTGGTGAAGTGCCCCAGGTGGGGCGCCTGGCCCATGTCCGTCTGCTCTCGGAAGAGCACGTTCGCACAACCTGCGGTCGCCTTCCGCTGCCAAAAATGCGGCAGCGAAGAATCCTGGCGGCTCCGCCGTGGAGCCCCCTCGCTGGCCGGCGCACAAAATGGCTCTCATCCCGCCTGAACCGCGGTCCTCGCGAACTGGTCGATGCGACCGTCGATGCGACCATTGACTAGCTTGCTCTCCGGCGATCGGGCCGATCTGCTTCCCTCCTAACGGGAGGAAGCGGACATGAACATGTGGACCGGAGCTGCGATGCTGGCGATCGCAGCGATTCTCATTTTCATCGCCCTCCCGACCAAGGCCGGCGACCCCGCAAAATTCCTGCGATTTAGCGCGGCGCCTGTACTCTATCCGCCGATCGTCTTGATTTTCATAAGTCTCGGCGCAGCGGCTGTCATTTCAAGCCTGCTGACGAAATGACGAGACGCCTCAAAGACTGATCATACATCATGCACGGCAGGACCTACGCCAAGGCCGCCGCTTTACTGAGTGCTGGTAAAATTTCGCAGGCTGCCCTCAAGGACCGGAAATTCGGATCTTGTAACGCAGGGTGGCGAACGACTTTGCATTCGCGAGGACGACGCCACGGATTACTTGCTCGGTGCCGCGAGGCCGGCCGGAGATTGACTGCCTGAGCCGCCCGCCGCATTCGGAGGCGAACTCGCGGCACCCGGCTGCTCTCTCGTTTCATACATGTAGAGGGCGGCAACCAGCATCAGAACGGATACGACTGTGACTGTCCAGCCGACCGGGCCGTTCGCGCGGGAGCCCCACAATGTTGGCCCGTTCCCGTTTGGACGAGGCATTTTTTTCTCCTGAGCCGATGATAGCGGAGCGCGACGTTTCAGCACATGAGGCTTCTTAGCGCAGCCGCCTTCGTGCATGATCCGCGCGAAATAAGGTCTTCGGAGACACGTTTTGCTCGTCGCACTCACCGTCATTTTCATTGTCGTCTATGGCGCGATAGCTCTTGAGCACCCGATCAGGATAGAGAAATCGGCTTCCGCACTTTTCGGCGCTGGCTTGCTCTGGACGATCTATGCCCTGGGGGAGCCCGATCATGACGCTATCGTTCATCAACTGGGCGAAACCATCGGTTCGACGGCAGGAATCATATTCTTCCTGATGGGCGCAATGACCATCGTCGAGGTCATCGACGCCCATGACGGATTCGAGATCATCACCTCGCAGATCAAGACGAAGAAGCTGACCACGTTGATGTGGCTGGTCTGCGTCGTGACGTTCTTCTTGAGCGCGGTGCTGGACAATCTGACCACCACGATCGTGATGGTTTCGTTGATCAGGAAACTGCTCGACGAACCAGGAGACAGGCTGCTGTTCGCGTCCTTGATCGTCATCGCCGCCAATGCGGGCGGTGCCTGGTCGCCGATCGGGGACGTGACGACCACCATGCTCTGGATCGGCGGCCAGATCACCCCGGTCCAAATCGTCAAGGTGTTGTTCCTGGCTTCGCTGGCGAATCTGCTGGTCCCGCTGCTCGTCGTGAACTTTCGGCTGAGGGGCAGAACGTTCGCGATGCCGGCGACAGGGGGCGACACCGATGTCGTCACGCCCGCCTTCGAGCGCAACGTGATGTTCGCTCTGGGGGTTGCCATTCTCATCATGGTACCCGCCTTCAAGGCCATCACCCACCTGCCGCCCTTCATGGGCATTCTCTTCGGTTTGGGAACGCTATGGCTGGTCGGTGAGGTGATCCATCGCGGGAAGCAAGCTCAGGAGCGGAAGCGATTGACGGTGGCGCACGCGCTCACGCAGATCGACCTCAGCTCGATCGTCTTCTTCCTCGGCATCCTGCTGGCGGTGGCCACATTGGAGCATACCCGAATCCTTGCCGCCCTGGCAGCGTGGCTGGACCAAACCATCGGACGAACAGACGTCATCGTCATCGTGCTCGGGCTGATCAGCGCTGTCGTCGACAACGTCCCTCTGGTCGCTGCGTCGATGGGAATGTATGGCATGACACAATATCCGCCGGACAGTTTTCTTTGGGAGTTCATCGCTTACTGCGCGGGCACCGGCGGATCCATCTTGATCATCGGTTCAGCTGCCGGAGTCGCCGCAATGGGTCTCGAAAAAATACAGTTCATCTGGTACATGCGGAAGATCAGCGGCCTGGCTCTGCTCGGATATTTCGCTGGAGTAGCGATCTACATTTTGCAGCACCGGTTGCTTCAGTAGTCGGAGCAAAAATCCCGCGCTGGGGGGACCTATCACACAGCCGTGAAGCCTCGGGCAGGCGAGCGAACGGGTTGAATTGTCGATTTCGCGAGGTATAAGGGCATCGGGTGATCGTAGCTTTCAGCAGCGACAGGTCGAGCGATGGTCGGGCCGCCTCGCGGAGTGCGCGCGCCCAATGGAAAAGCCATCCTTTTCAGAAGACCTTCCACGTAGCCAGCGGCTGGCCGAACAAGCCCTCGCGACGCTACAAGGCTTCCTGCACGTCGAGGCCGTGAGCGGAGGCGTGCTGCTGGTCGCCGCCGCCATCGCACTGGCCTGCGCCAATTCGCCGCTTGCCTACGACTATCACGCCTTCTGGAACTTGCCGCTCACGATCGGCGTCGGTGAATTCCTCTTCTCGAAGTCGTTGCACTTTTGGGTCAACGACGGGCTGATGACGATCTTCTTCCTGGTCGTTGGAATGGAGATTCGGCGCGAGATCCACGAAGGCGAACTGAGAAGGCTCGACCAGGCCGCCCTGCCGCTGATCGCAGCGGCCGGCGGCGTCGTGGTCCCCGCACTCATCTACCTGAGTCTCAACAATGACCCTGTCCGGAGCCAGGGCTGGGCCGTACCCACCGCAACGGATATCGCCTTCGCCGTCGGAGTTCTCGCTCTGCTGGGGCGTTCCGTCCCGGCCAACGTGAGGGTCTTCCTGCTGGCACTGGCGATCATCGACGACATCATCGCCGTGCTGATCATCGCCCTGTTCTATACCGAAGGCCTCGCCTTCGGCGGCTTCGTGGTCGCTCTTCTCGGCGTCCTGATGATCTTTGGCTTGCAGAAGATCGGGGTCGGGGCAGCGCCCGTCTACGTCGTGCCGAGCGTCGTCGTCTGGCTTGGATTCCTGGTCGCCGGCGTCCACCCGACCTTGGCCGGCGTCGTACTCGGTCTGATAACGCCGGTCCGACCCATGCCGATGCGGGAACACCCCCTGGAGATGGCGTCGCGCGTGCTCAGGCAGTTGCGCGGCAATGATGCGGGACAGAGAAAGGATCCGCACAGGCTAATGCAGCCTTTGCGGGAGCTCCGCGCGGCTCACCGCGAGATGCTGTCGCCCGTGTCGCGCGTGCAGATGGCGCTCCATCCATGGGTCGCTTACCTCATTATGCCCATCTTCGCTCTGGCGAACGCCGGGGTCGGCTTTACCGGTGCCGACCTCACATCATCCGCTCATTTCGTGATGTGGGGCACCGCCTTGGCTCTCGCCGTTGGCAAGCCGGTCGGCGTAGTCGGGGCGACTTGGATCGCGGTACGTCTCGGCTGGTGCCGGCTCGCCCCAGGCGTTTCATGGGGCGGGGTCTGGCTCGTCGGCCTGCTTGCCGGGATCGGCTTCACCATGTCCATCTTCATAGGCACCCTCGCTTTCGCTGACGAGACGTTGCTGGCAGCGGCGAAGCTCGGAGTTCTGGCCGGCTCGCTCGCCGCCGCTACGCTCGGCCTTGGCTGGGGCCTCATCCACGCCCGCCCCTGGAGGCATTGCCGATGACTTTCAGAGCCCCGCACGTATTCTTCGTATCCTTCTCCGTCGAAGTTTCAACCTCAGGAATCGTCCAGGTGATGATCATCGAGACGGATTTGCACCTGAATCCGCATCACCCTTCCTACAACCGTTCAGCGGTCGAGCATCTGATCTCGGCCGCGCAGGACTATGCCCGCACCAACATCGAGGGGCCTTCTTCGATCCGGCTCATCTCCACCCGAAGCGGCGAGATCTGATCATCACCATCCGAGCCGATCGGTCGCCCACACGAGGACCGCTCGGCGCCGTCGCAAGCCCGGGCTCCGTGATGCTGCGACACTGAAAGAACGAAGACGCGCGAAGCGCGCGTCGAGCCGGCGCTGATGCAGAGAGAAAGACCGACATGCAAGACGAGCGGCAGTTCGACATCTTGTCTCCGGACTTCCACGCGAATCCTTTCCCCACTCTGGATCGCATGCGAGCGCAAGGGCCGGTGGTCGGACTGAAATTGCCCATCGTAGGCCGGACCTTGCTCGCGGTGACCCATGAGAGCTGCGCGGCGCTGTTGAAGAACAACCAGGATTTCGCGCGCGACCCCGCCAACGCCGGCAACAGGACCCAGGAGCGGATATTGAGAATCCTTCCCAGGACGCTCGGGCTTCTTGCGTCGAACATGCTGGGCCACGACGATCCGGAGCATCGCCGTCTCCGCGGATTGGTCGACAACGCGTTCCAGAGGCGCACGATCGCGACTCTCAAGCCGATGATCGTCGAAATTGCCGACCGGCTCCTGGATAGGCTGGAAGGAAAGCCGGAAGCGGACCTCATGGCCGAGTTCTGCCGTGACCTGCCGCTTTCGGTCATCTGCGGCCTGCTAGGGCTTCCGGAGCGGGATCACGATCGATTCAAGAACTGGCTGAGCGGACTGAAGGATACGGCGAACATTTTTACAGTGATCCGCGCTTTGCCCGGTGTGATCAGCGTCGTCAGATATCTTCGGCGCGCCTCAAGACCCGGAGGCGGGGCGATGCCCGACGGACTGATCTCTGCGCTGCGCGAGGCAGAGACCAAAGGTCAGACGCTCAGCGAGGACGAAATAGTCTCCATGATCTTCCTGCTCTTCGGCGCGGGACAGGAAACGACGACGCATCTCATCTCGGGCGGTCTGTTCGCGCTGCTGACGAATGAGCGGCAGCTGCGCCAATTGCGCCAAGACCCGGGCCTCATGCCGACATGCGTCGAGGAGTGCCTCCGCTACGTGTCCCCCGTGCAGATGACCAAGCCACGCTTCGCGACCAGAGATCTGGAGTGGCAGGGACGACAGATCCGGCGCGGCGAGATGCTCGCGGCGTTCCTTGCGGCCGCGAACTGCGACCCGGCCCAGTTCGAGCAACCTCACGCTTTCGACATCACACGTCATCCCAATCCGCACCTCTCGTTCGGCACCGGGGTGCACTTCTGCCTCGGATTTCAGCTCGCGCGCGCGGAAGCTTCGATCGGGATGCAGCGCATCCTGCTTCGCTTTCCTCATCTGCGGCTCGCTACGGCATCCAGGGAGATCCGGTGGCACAAGCGGCTTGGCATCCGAGCGCTCGAGCGACTGCCAGTCCAAACGGCTGCCTAGCGCGGGATAGAAACGCCACCCACCTGACTCCAGGCAACGGACCGGCGGATTCAGGCCGGGGCCGAAGACGGATTCGTCTCCGGAAGCCATCACTCGATCGGTTCGACGGCTGCCATCATACCCTGCAAGAAAAGCGAGTGAAACCGCGCGAGGAAATCGTCGACTACATCGTGGCGATCGAGAGCTGGGACTGGGGCTACTCGTTCTCGCTCAACCTGGAGCGGCGGCGGATCGACCCCTATCACGAATTCCGACACCTTCAGATCAAGGGCCAGCTGCTGACGCTGGCTGGGATGAAGTCGGACCAGGCGGAGATCTCGCTGCTGCCGTCGTTCGACCTGAAGGAAGAGCGCCGCAAGGACCTGACGCCGGTTGCGCTCGGCTCGCTCACTGTCGGTCCCGACGGCATCTTGGGCAACATCGGAATCCCGTGGGACGCCCTGACGCCGATCCTTCAGATGTTGATCGCCGGGCGGTTCAAGTTCGTCCTGATGCGCGGGTCCCGGTTTCGGCACCGCAGCGCCAGGCTGAACAGCCTCCGGCTGGAGACGAAGCTCACCGAGGACGACGTGTCGATAGCGGAAGAGGCCACGGGCTGACCTCGCCCGGGCAGGACGTGAGCTCGGGCGCCCAGCAGCGTCAGGCCTCGCCCGGTCCGGAGAAGATCGACGTCGGCGGCGTCGTGCGCGGCGCCGGCAGCGGCCGCTCGGTTGCTGCGGATCGGGCAGTCGGCCAGCCCTTCGCATCGTACCGCTTGGCGAGATCCAGGAGGCGACGCCGGGTGAACGGATCGGCCTGCTCGGCGATGGCCCGGACCCGCTGCGCGAGACCCTGATAGAATTCCTGCTCCATGACGCACCCCGCAACATCGCTGCCCGGAGTTGAGTAGCCGCGGTTACGGAGTCAAGACGGTGCGCCCTCAGGACAACTTTCAGCGACGGGCTTGAGTCCATGATGCCGGCGGACCTAAAGTGTCATCGCAGGGGGAAGTCAGATGGCAACGCCCTATCCCATCCGGAAGGCTTGCCCGGCATGCGGCAGGCCCATGAAGGTTGTGCCCGACGAAGCTCCGGGAGGGCGACTGCGGTACGTCTGCACCAATTGCGACGATGACCCGCTGCACGACCCGACCGCCCGGAAGTGGGCGGACAGTCCGCTACGCCCGCCGGCGAAATGAGCGAATGCCTTCTGCCGCGGCCGCGGCGCACCTGCTTGCGGAGCTCCGTCGCCGTGCCGAGCGGCGCCGCGCGACCGGCGACGCCTCCACCCTGGATCCCCTTCAGCTCACGGAGCCGGAATGCCCGCATAGTAATCGTCTACCGAGCGGGCGACCGAAGGGTCTGACCAATTCCAGCTATTCTCGTCGCTGTACTTTGGCGCTCCTCTGAGCTGAGTGTCGCTGATCCCGGTCACGTAGCCACCAAGGTTGGTGTCGTATTTCAGGGATTGCCATGGCAGCGGGTAATGGTCGTCTCCGATCCCGAGGAAGCCACCAAAGCCCAGCACCGCGTAGGCGACTTTGCCGCTGATCTTGTCGATCATCACCCGTTCGATCGAACCGATGCGCTGACTGTCGGCACCATAGACAGCCGTCCCTTCGACCTTGTCGCTGCCGATCAGATTTCCTGTTTCCCGTTCTTCATAGGCCATGCGAGTCTCCTCCCATGAGTGGGATCAACCTGGGACAGTCTCGCTCGTTCCTATCTGAAGGTGTGGAGGAGGAGCCTGTCCGCGGGTGATGCCGCATGATGCCGGCAGCATCACTGGCATGTTGGCTCAGTCACCGATGGGCAACGCTCAATGGCTTCCACCTCAAGATGAAGCTTGATCCGGACGATCTTCCGGAGGGCGTCGAATCCCAGCCTGATGGCAGTCGTTCAGTCAGCAATTCTGTCATCTCGCGATGTTTAACATTAGAATCCCAAGATCGAGAAACTGCGCTAGGATGGGCTTTCAGAGGGGAATTTTCATGTTCGATCAAGCCACGACCACGCTTTTGCGCGTGGTGTTCGACGAGGTCTGCGCGAGCGTTTCTCGGTCCGAGTCCGGCGCGCGCACGCATGTTGCCTCCAAAATTCTCAAGGCCGCCACCAGGGGTGAGATGCCGCCTGAGGGTCTCAGGCAGGTCGGTCGCGAGGCCCTCTCGCAAGCGCCGACGATGTGGCGCTGACGGGGAGAGGCGAGTGAACTTCCAAGTCACGGTGCTGAAGGTCCTGGTGAGTTATCCGGACGGCTTTGCCGTGATGGACGATCTCAAGCGCGACATGGCGCTGCTGGCGACCAGTGGGCGTGACTGGGCGGATCGCACTAGGCGGCTGGCCGCGCGGGTGCCGGGCCTCGATATCTTTTCACAAGGACTGGTCGTGCGCGAGAGCGGCGGCTGGAAGATCACCGACGAGGGACGCGCCCTGCTGGAATTCATGGAAGCCCGCGGCGCCGCCGGCCAGTCCTTCGAAGCGACTCCCGCCGAGCCGTCGCCCGATGCAGCGATGCCCTCTCTACCGCTTCCCGCGGAGCGGGCGAGGCGACGGCGTGAACGCCGGGAGCGTCGACGCGAAGCCGCGGAACGGGCGCGGGCTGCCGCTTCCTAGATCACGCCCGCAGCGCCTTCGAGGCTTGGATCGCTCGCGAATCTAGTGGAGCACGAATAGAGAATGAGCCCTGCGCTCGCTGGATACGGCGCCGGCGAGCGGGCCGACGCATCCCGTGCTGACGCGGTGTGCGCGATTCACCGTCCCTTAACGGAACGCGCGTCGAATCCGGGCACCTAGACTTAACTTTCGGAGAGCGTCCTCATGCTCAAGGACGGCACCTACTCGGCTTGGTCCAAGACGCCGCGCGGCGAGGGAACCGGCATCGTCCACTTCCAGGACGGCCGGATATCGGGCGGCGACAGCATCATGAGCTACGACGGCTCCTACCAGGTCTTTGGAGATCGGTTTATTGCAACCATCGTCACGAAGCGGCACACGGAGGGGCATGCGACAGTGTTCGGCATCGACGATTTGGAGCTGAAGCTCGAGGGCGTGTCGAAGGGCCAGATCGCGAAATGCACCGGCACGACCGACGCAGCGCCCGGTGTGACGTTCGAGGCGACGCTTATTCATTCGCGCTCGGAGCCGTCGACGAAGGTCAGGACGGAACGCGTGGTCCCGAAGTTCGACGCGAGCAAGCTGCCGAACCCGCCCCGGTCGCGATGACGGCGTCGCATGAGGCGGCTTGGTCTAGCCGGAAGCTGCGTAGCGGTAGCCTTGCCCGATCCGGAGCCGACGAGCCTCCCGGCCGGAGAACGGCCTTCCCAAAAGCGAAATGGCCGCGGATTTCTGGGCGGCCCACCGGCTCGAAATATGCGTTGCCGTAGTGAAATGCGCCAGCCCCGGTGCTGCGTGCGCAGTACCACAGAAGCGGTCCTTCTCCTGCCCCGGGAGACTACTGTACTCAGATGGCGCGAAGCGTTCGCTTCCCATGTGGGAACTGAATCGTCGGCAGCCCGTTGGCAGCGGATGGAAAACGCATTTCTCGCCCTGATCGCCGCTGCACTGCTGGTGCTTGTCGTATCGGCAGCCGCGCTCGTGGACGGCACCCGGGCGCTCTCGGTATCGCCCGCGTCGCCGGCCATCGCGCAAGACCTCGGTCAGCTCGCGCGGCCGGCCGGTCAGGATCTTCCGCAAGTGACGGCGCGGCGGTGATGAGCGCGCTGTGACCGGAGATGCCTTAGCTGCGCGCGGGACCCACCGTGTCCGCCATTCTGGCGCCGCGCGCCCCGATCGGCTTGGGCGATCCGGTGGTCGTATCGCGCGCGGTCTGATGCTCCATCTCAGCATCCAGCTCGGCTCCGAGCAGGATCACGATGGCCGAGATCCAGAGCCAGGTCATGAAGCCGATCACAGCGCCGAGCGAGCCGTAGGTCTCGTTGAACTTTCCGAAACTGCCCGCATACCAGGAGAACAGCGCGGAGGCCGCGAGCCAGAGCACCGCGGCCACGGCGCTGCCCCAGGTGATCCAGCGCCAGCGCGGGGCCTCCCGGCTCGGCCCGTAGCGGTAGATCAGCGCCAGCGCCAACGCGACGGCGACGAACATCGCGGGCCACCGGGCGATGCGCAGCATCAGGTCGGCAAAATTCGACAGCCCGATGAACTTCAGCGCGACCGGAATGACCACGACGGCGCCCAGCGCGGCCAGCACGAACACGATCCCGGCGAGCGTGAAGGACAGCGACACGGCGTTGAGGGTGATGAAGCCCCGCTTCTCCCGCTCGCCGTAGACGATGTTCAGAGTGTCGAACAGCGACTTCATCGCGGCGTTGGCGCTCCAAAGGGAAATCCCGAGACCGATGACGAAGGTCGCCCCGAGCGTCCCGCCGCCCTTCGAGGCGACCCGCGTGAGCTGGTCCCGGGCGACGTCCACCGCGCCGCGGGGCAGGAAGCCGGAGACCTGGTCCAGGTGCCTCGCGATGGCGGTCGGATCGGAGAACAGGCCGTAGATCGCGACCAGGGCCGCGAGCGCGGGAAAGATCGCCAGAAGGCTGTAGTAGGTCATGCCCGCGGCCAGCGCCAGGACGCGGTGCTCGGAGATGTTGGAATAGACCCGCAGCAGAATGTCCTTCCATCCGCGCGCCGGGATCTCGGAGGGTGAGCTCGCCTGCCGGCCGCGCCCATCCTGGTCCTCGAACTCCGCGGCTGCTTTGCGAGGCGCAATCTCGCTGCGGCCGCTCGCGCGCAAGGGATTTCTTCCGGGGGATTGGCCTGGGCGGCGCTCTTCCGGCGCGAGTACCGTGGTCAGGGCTGCCGCCATCAGCAGAACGATCCCCGAGATGACGGTCCACTTGTCCGGCTGGGCCGACCGTTCCCGCTCGGCGGCTGCAACGTGTCTCTTGGCTGCGGTCGTCATGAGTTGGGCTGGTGACTCCGGCCTGCCCGGTCGGGCAACAGCCGTCGTGGCGGAACGTTCCCGTTCGTCCGACCGGGCGGCTAGACCGGCGGCCCGCCGGCGTTGAGGAGCTGGGAAACCGCGGTGACGAGCTGCGCCGGTGCGAACGGCTTCGTGAGAAGGATGCTGTTGGGTACGCCGAACCTGGCCCAGTCATCCGCGGCCGTCCCGGTCATGTACACGACGGGGAAGGCAGGGTCGCGCTCTCGGGCGATGCGCGCGAGGTCCCAGCCGGTCATGGTGCCCTTGAGGTTCACGTCGGTCACCAGCGCCCGGAAACTGGCGATCTCGCCCTTGAGAAGGGTGACCGCGTCCTCCGCCGAGGAAAGGACTTCCGGGAGGAAGCCGCCCTCGCTCAGTGCGTCCTCCAGCATCTCCCGAATCTGGAAGTCGTCCTCCGCGATCAGAATCTTGAGCGGTTCGTTCAAGGCTGTCCTCACTGGAGCGTCTACTCGACCGCGCCCGCCCTTGTTCCTTTGGAATCGTTGTAATTGCACCCCTCGATCCGTCGCCTTCACGGTCTCCGGCGACCGGGAAGCACAGTACGCCGCCTCGCATCAAAGCCCGAACGGATAGGTGTCCGGGACGCCGGTCGGGCGATGCTCTGGTCCCAAAGGACGGACCGAGTGCGTCTCGTCGAACCACAAGAACGCGTCGAACTGCTGAGGCATCGAAGCTTCCGCATAGTGGCTTTGCAACTCGGTGCTCGGGCGGTAGATGACGCCGATGAACCGTTCGAGGCGCGGCTCGAGCAGGCAACGGCGAAGGCTCTCGTCCCGGCGGAATTCGAGAAAACCGCTCGCCGCTCCCGCGTCGTGGAACAGCCGCTCATAGCTGTCCGGCCGGGACGGCCGCACCTGCATCACTTCCATCTCGCCGTCCCAATCCGACGCGGCGGCGACGGTGCCCGTATGGGTGCCGAACCCGATCAGACACGCTGCTTCGGCAAACTTCTCCCGACAAAGCTGACCGATGTTGAGTTCGTCGCGGACCGCGCCCATCTCGGTGAAACGGGCGTCTCCGATGTGGGAGTTATGCGCCCAGACCACGGCCTTGGATCGGGGACCTTGTGCGTCCAGGATATGGCCCAGGGTCTCGAACATGTGCGTGTCGCGGAGATTCCAGGATTCGGCGCCGCCGTAGTACATGATGCGGTAGTAGCGCTCGGCCGAGGCGATCAGCCGCGCGTTCTGCGCGGCGTCCAGGAAGCTGTCCGGATCGCTCGCCGCGTAGTCCAACTCCTTCTTCAGGATATCCTGGCACTGCCGAAGGATCTCCGCCTCGCATTTCCGGTAGCCTTCGGTCAGGACGGCACGGCCGTAGGTCGAAGGTTCGCGCTGCCAAGGGGTCAGGCAGCCGTAGCGTTCGCGGGCCACGGCCGCGGCTTCGGGATCCACGCCGTCGAGGTAGGCGAGAACGGCCGCGATCGAGCTTCGCATGTTGTAGATGTCGAGGCCGAAGAATCCGGCCGGCTCGCCTGTCGGCTTTCCTTCATTGTGTTTGCGCATCCACGCCACGAAGGCCGCGACATCCGTGTTGCGCCACATCCAGGTCGGGAAACGCTCGAACGGCCTTTCGCCGGAGCCGCGGGACGCCCGATGGCGAACGTAGCGGTCGATGGCGGCGGCGTCCGGCCAATCCGCCTCGACCGCAACGATCGTAAAGCCGTGCTTCTCGATCAGGTGGCGCGTGATCGCGGCGCGCGCCTGGTAGAATTCCGACGTGCCATGACTGGCTTCGCCCAGCAGGACGACGCGGCACTGCGCGAAACGATCAAAGAGGGCGCCGAAGGCGGGATCTTCGAGGGCCGGCAAGGGTTCGATGGCGGCGCCGATCATCTCCGGCAGCGAGCGGAAGCGTGTGCGCCCGGGGATGTGATTGCTGGCGGCGCGCGTGCCGTCCTCGGCCCATCCGTGCTCTCCGATCAGGGGCACGAAGCGGACCGCCCCGAAGGTTTCTTCGTCGTATTCCGCTTCGCTCCGGCGCGTGACCCGCAGCAGCGACTGTTCGTCTTCGCGAGCGCCGACGGGGATGACGAGCCGCCCGCCGACGGCCAATTGGCTCTTGAGCGCATTCGGCACCGTCGGGCCGCCAGCGGCTACCAGGATCGCGTCGAATGGCGCTTCTGCGGGCAGGCCGCGGGTGCCGTCGCCGGTGTGAACCACGCAGTTGTCGTATCCTTGCGCCGCCAGACGCAGGGCGGCGATCCTGGCCAGATCGGCATGTCGCTCGATTGTGTGAACTGATCCGGCGAGGCGCGAGGCGACCGCCGCGGCATAGCCCGAACCGGTCCCGACCTCGAGCACCTTGTCTGCCGGTTTCAGTTCGGCCGCTTCGCTCATCAATGCGACGATATAGGGCTGCGAGATGGTCTGGGCGTTCGCGATCGGCAGCGCCCCATCCTCATAGGCGAATTCCTCGAAGCCGGATTCCACGAACCGCTCCCGAGGGACCTGTGCCATGGCCTTCAGGACGCGCCGGTCGCGGACGCCGCGGCCAGCAAGTTGAACCTCGACCATGCGGTCGCGAAGTTGGGCGAATTCGGCCAACGCAGCCTCCATCGGAGTTCTGGTGCGAGAAGCCAATCGGGAGAGGCCGAGCCGGTTCCTTTCCGCGGCCAGACGCCTGCTGCCGCGGCGATGCTCGGAACCGTCGAACACAGGGGAGCCGACACGCCAGGCGGCCCCGCCTGAGCCGGCTGAAGACAAGGCGAAAACTGTATCTGGAGCGAAAGGGTCGCAATCGTGGGAACGACCCGGCAGTCGATCTCGCGCGATATGACCGAGCAGAAGGATCTGCAGGGACAAGCTCGCCGCGCTCGTTGATCTCGGACGACCCCGTGACGCGCAGCGTGGTCTCGACCCAGATCTCGCTCTTCTCGCGGTGAGGCGACCTGTAGATGATCCGCGCCTCTTCCGCCTGGCCGTTCTTCACGGTCGACGACCTGCTCGACACGCGGGCGGTCTTCCGGATTGAGACCAGTGAGGGCGAGACGTTCCCAGCAGCTTGGCGGGATCCCAGCCGAGGATCCGCGCACACGCCGTCAAAGCGTATAGGATGCGCTCGTCGAGACGCGCATCGCGACGTCGCTGCACTCTTCGGCGAGCAGACGGACGTCGGCCTCCTTGGCGAGGAGGGCCGCGGCCAACCGTTGCCGCTGCGCAAGATAGCGGACGAGCCAAAGCCCGATCAGGGCGAGCGCCAAGGTCAGGCCGGCGACGATGGACATTCGCACGGCCGCCTCCCGGCGCCATGAGAATTCCGGGGCAGCTGCCGCGCAGGAACGACGCTGGCGCGGTCTCGTTGGTGCTTTAGGCCTCGCGAAAATGCCTGGCCGGCGTGGCTCCGCCCCAACCCCAAAAGCCCCCAAGGCGGGGCTACGCTCAGGCCGCACGCCCGGACGCATCGTGCGGAGTAGCACCGGCGCCGGTCCCGAGCCTTAGCCTTAGCCTTCCATCGCGTGAAAATGAGATCGCGGTGTGACTCTGTCGGATCGCGTGACCCAGGCGTCGATCTTTCAGGCAATCGTCGCCTGAAAGAACGAAAGTCCGCCGGCGTGCATGCCCTGTCCAACCGCAACCCGAGCGGGACCTGCCACGCTAGGCCGATCTGCGACTCGCCTCCCGCAGCGCCCCTCGGCCGATGGCCTCGAGCTCGCCCAAAGTCCTGTGGCCGCTCTCGGCGGCCTGGAGGAGCTTTTCGGCGACTCGCTTGCGGGTTTCGTGATCACCGCCGCAGGGCAACTTTTGGCAAACTCTCTCCAGCGCCACTTCCAGATTGGCGGTCGTTCTGCGGTCAAAGCTCGTCATCACGCGACCTCAAAGTGAAGCAGCGAAATAACGGAGGCGAGCGTAGCATTCGTCCGCCCGGGAAGGGAAATGGAATCGACGCTGCACCTGCGAGGAAGCGGCGACCAGCGCGCTGCCGAAGCTCGCGCCGGAGCGTTTCATTGCCGCGGGCTTTCAACGGATGCCGTTAGCGAGGGCGCCGGTATCTTTCGGTTGACGTTCATGGTCACTCGGACCCCTTTTCCCGGCGTCGACTCCACATTGAAGTCCGTTTTCGCGTTTTCTCTCAGAGTCTGAACGATGAGTGCGCCGACCTTTCCCGGAACCGGCCATGTGACGCCCTCAGGCAATCCCCGTCCATCGTCCGCGATGAGCACACGGCACCGGTCGTCGCTCTGTCGCAGACATTCGATGGTGATCACACCCTGGCCGCGACCCTCGAAGGCATATTTGAAGGAGTTGGTCAGCACCTCGTTGACGACGAGCCCCACCGACAACGCGGTGTTGACGGACACCGGCGCATACTCCGTCTTTTGCTCGAGCCGAATTCCGTCCACGGCGCAGGTGTTCATGACCGCGGCGGCGATCTGGCTGAGATAATGGCCGAGGTCGATCTGGTCGCTGGCGGCATCGTTCGAAAGCGCATGATAAAGCAGATGCAAGGACTCAATGCGCCCGGCAAGGGTTTCCAAGTTGACCTTTTCGCCGCGCCTCTCGTTGCGGGCTTCGAGACGTATCAGCGCGACAATCAATTGCAGATTGTTCTTTACGCGGTGCTGCAACTCTCGCAGCAGAATATCTCTGTCCCGTATCTGACGCGCATATTCCTCGCGTTCCGCCCGCGCCCTGTCGGTGATGTCGATGAGCGCGGCGATGCGATAATTCTCGGTGCCATCCTCGTTTTGAATGAAGCCCGAGAAAGCCTCGACGACAAGCGCTCTTGGGTGCTCCGCTCGGAATATGCCGAGAAACTCTTCTCCGCCCGTCAGCATGGCCAAATCCAGCGAGACCTTCGAATCGTCTTCGTCCTTGAACCCACCCAAAATGGACCAGCCCTTGCCTGCGCAATCCTTCGCGTCCCGGCCGAAGAGCGTTTCGAATGCTTTATTCGCGTAGCAGATGCGCTGATCGCCACGAAAGAACTTCGAGACGGCGATCGCAATGGGGATGTAGTCCAGGAACTGCTTGAATTCTTCGGTCTCGATGGCCTTCGAGAGCTCTGCCGAGTCGAACAGATCGTTGATCTGCTGGGCGCTCTCGGACAGCTCCGGATCAGGTTGTTCCGACGACATCGGCCCTTTCCTCGACTCGTTGCGCGGCTTGCGCGCCCCGCCCGCATTGCCGGCGGCCCGTACCGGGCCGGCGGCCCGTACCGGAGGAGGTTTCGGGGGGATGCTAGGGCCGCCGCGGCCAATCCGCAATCGGGAACGGAATGCCGCCGGATCGATCCCGGCATGACCGGGTGTTTTACGAAAGCAGCAACGGCGATGTCTGGCTGCTGACGCGCGACCCGGTGTCGAAGATCACCGCGCCGGCGCCGTCCAGCCGAACCATCGTTGCCTCTTCAATCGTGGGTGCCACGGCGCTGCGACGGAGCATCTCGTCGAGATCTTCCTGCGGGCAATTCCGGAGCCGGTCGGCCGCTTCGCTTGGCAGCGTTTTTCCGAAGCGCGCCCCCGGCACCATGGCGATATTGTCGAACGTACAGTCCTGCGCACGTGCTCGACCATCCCACGCAACAACGGGTTCTTCTCCAAATCGACCGAGATCGGCATCTACCCCTCGCTTGTACTCGCATCACCGCGGCGGTCTCGCCCCATGTCACAGCGGCGGCGCGCATAGCCAGACGATACTGCCGACCGGAGCTCTTCGACTTGGGCCTCGATGAAGTCGAGGGTTACCCAGCAGCGCCTTGACCGCTTCCCGGGCGTCGCCGCCGCAGGCCGCGGATCGCCTGGTATGTTCCCGTTTCATTCCAAAGAGTCAAGATCCCCTCTCCCGAATTGCCATGGTGCAACGATGGCCTCCGGATGAATCTCGGGGACGGGCTTCCGATGTCGGAACCGGCAGTCGTCGTTCGTCTTGAATCCAGGCCGCCCCTATCTGTGGAGTTCTGCGTATCATGGCCCCGAGAGCGAATTGGAAAGGCTTCTTGCGTCTGTCCCTCGTCACCTGCCCCGTGGCGCTCTATCCGGCCACCTCCGAGAGCGAGAAGATCTCGTTCAACCAGCTCAACCGGCAGACCGGCCATCGTATCAAGTACCTGAAGGTCGACGCCGACACCGGCGACGAGGTGGCCAACGAGGACATCGTCAAGGGCTACCAGCTCGAGAAGGACCAGTTCATTGAGGTG
This sequence comes from Bradyrhizobium sp. 195, assembly GCF_023101665.1. Classification (NCBI taxonomy): domain Bacteria; kingdom Pseudomonadati; phylum Pseudomonadota; class Alphaproteobacteria; order Hyphomicrobiales; family Nitrobacteraceae; genus Bradyrhizobium; species Bradyrhizobium sp. 195. The sequence goes on from NZ_CP082163.1 coordinate 34,312, forward strand.
ACCAAGGAGGAGCTCGAGGAGATCGCGCTCGAGTCCACGCGCACCATCGAGATCGACGAGTTCGTCGACAAGTCCGACATCGACCCGCGCTACCTGATCCGCCCCTACTACATCCGCCCCGACGGCAAGGTCGGCCACGACGCGTTCGCCGTGATCCGCGAGACCATCCGCGAGATGGACAAGGTCGCGATCGGCCGCGTGGTGCTGACCAATCGCGAGCACATCATCGGGTTGGAGCCGATGGGCAAGGGTTTGGTCGGTACGCTGTTGCGCTACCCCTATGAGGTGCGCAGCGAACAGGAGTATTTCGACGAGATCCAGGACGTGAAGGTGACCAAGGATATGCTCGATCTCGCCAAGCACATCGTGAACCAGAAGGCGGGGCAGTTCGATCCAGAGAAGTTCGAGGACCACTACGAGAGCGCGCTGGTCGAGCTCATCAACCAGAAGCGGGCCGGCAAGCCCATCGTGCCGAAGGATCGGCCGAAAGGCGAGAACGTCGTCGATCTGATGGACGCACTGCGCAAGAGCGTCGGAGGCGCAGCAGCCGAGACGGGGACTGCAAAGAAGCCTGCCAAGAAGGCGAAAAAGACGGCCGCGGGTCAGAAGGAGATGCTGATGCCGATCGCCGGCAAGAAGCCTGCGAAGGACGCGGCGAAGAAGCCGACAGCAGGCACGCGGCGGAAGTCGGCTTGAGATTGAGAATCACCGGGTGGCGCTCCATGGCGGTTGTAGACTGACATGGAAGAGGACGCGCATGTCAAAGCGGGGCTGCGGCTCGGCACAGCGGGATGCAATGTTCCCCAGAGCTGCAAGGAAAGGGTTGGCGGTGCAGGTAGTCACCTTGAGCGCTACGCACGGGTGTTGAACGCCACCGAGATCAACTCATCCTTTCATAGGCCGCACCGGCGCTCGACGTACGAGAAGTGGGCGAGCGCGACACCGGATGATTTCCGATTTTCGGTCAAGGTGCCGAAGTCCGTCACTCATTCGCAACGGCTTGCACCGGCTGAACTCGATCGGTTCATCGAAGAGAGCGCCGGGCTTGCTTGTTCAGTTTGCCCCGCGCAAGATGTTCGTGGAGTCCGATGCGGAATTACTGTTCGGCGCACTGCGGGAAAGGACATCAGCCGCTCTCGCTTGCGAGCCGCGTCATGCCAGTTGGTTCACGCCCGAGGTCGGTGCTTGGCTTAGAGAGCGTCGGATTGGCCGCGTCGCTGCGGATCCGGCGCGGGTGCCGAACGCCGACCTGCCGGGCGGGTGGCCAGGCCTGCGCTATTTTCGACTGCATGGAGCGCCGCGCATTTACTACTCCGCGTACGACGGGGCGTTCCTGCGAACGCTGAAGCCGCGGCTCGGTGCTGCGTCGTCGTCTACTGAGACCTGGTGCATCTTTGACAACACCGCCGCCGGCGCAGCGCTCGAGAACGCACTCGACCTGCTCGCTTGAGAGGCTTTCGGTCTTTGCCGAAGGCCTTTGGCTAGGCCTGACCTTCCCGATTTCGTCGCGTCACCAGTGCTTCTTGCACGCCGCGGGGAGGAAGGTGCGGGGCGCTCCCAAGGCGGGCGAGAATAGGAGGAACGCGCGTGGCAACCACACGTTCGAACTGATCGGAGCCGCAAAACGCGATTCCGAAGCATCAAACAGGAGATCGGTCATGAGGTCTATCGCGAGCGCACTCGTCTTCGCTCTGACGCTTTCGGCGCCGGCCGCAATTGCCCAAACCACGACGCCCGACGTCTCGACCGCGCCGAGCGCCCAGAACTCCGGCGCTGGCATCGCGGGTCAACCCGGCAACAAAAATGGTCCTGCGGCCAAGCCCAGCGAGACGGTCGGCTCCAGCACCACCCTGAACCAACAGAATCCGACGGTCCAGCAGCAGGACACCTCCAACATCAAGGGTCTGCCGGGCAACAAGAGCGGCCCACCGTCCAAAAAGCCCGATAGCAAGTGACGCGGGCGCCCGGGTCGGCCTAGGGGCGGCGCGTACAATCCGGACGATCTCGTCCGATGGTTTCGATCCGCTGCCGGGCACGCAAACCGCCGCTGTGCGGTGCCGGAGGCGGCGTGCGAGGCCATCCGGATTCGTACGGAGCTGAGCGCCACTGGCCGTTTACCTTAGTAGGGTACGACCTTCCCATCATGGGTGACGACTTCGATCCTAAGGACCGTGCGGAAGAGGCGGTGAAGGAAGCCGTTTTGGCGGATGGCTCCGAGCGGCAGCGCTGGCTCCAGCTCGCGCAGGCTTGGCTCGAACTCGCCCGCATCCGTTGCCACCCGAGCGGCGCGACAGCGCAGCCGAACTAATGGGCACTTGGAAGGCACTCCGGGCAGGTGTCGCCAATCGAATCCAGGATTTCTCGGACCTCCGCGACGGCCTCTTCCGGAGATAGACCTTCGGGCGGGTACTCACGAGCGATCTCGATGGCGCGCTCGCGTGCGTGAGGGTCGGCCCGGTCCTTCGCCCAGCCGTGCTCCTCGCATTCATGGATGGCGCCGGCCTCCTGCAGCACCGAGATCGCCCACCCTCGCAGCGTCCGGATCGCCGGTCGTCGTTCCTTCATCATCAGCATCGAGGTTGGCTCCTGCCGGGGCGAATCCTTTCGCCCACCCGCTCGTTCCGGGCGATTAGCACGGGTCAGGGATTCGCAATCGGCAGAGCTGGGCATTGTCCCCGTGTTCCCGCGGCGCTGTGAACAACCGGGGCGCAGCCGCTCCATGGGGCCGACTTTCCGCAGTTCGGATCGAGATTGCCATCCAGAACGCGGAGGGTGTATTTGCTATCCAGGGTACCTCTAAGTAGCGGGAGAGGTGCATGGGTAATTGGCTTATTGTCCCCAAAGGGACCAGCTTGGCGAGGCGGACCCGAACGCGCCGCGCGGCGCAATACGTCAGAATGTCGAGGGAGCTCCAGCGCTACTCGATCAAGAATCAGATGACGGCCATTGCCGCCTATGCCGAGGCGCACACGCTCACGATCGTCCGCACCTACTCCGACGAGGGCCGCAGCGGTCTCCGTATCAAAGGCCGGCCTGGTTTGATCGAACTGATCGAGGACGTACAGTCGGGGCAGGCCGACTTCGACCACATCCTCGTCTACGACGTCAGTCGCTGGGGCCGCTTCCAGGACGTCGACGAGAGCGCGTACTACGAATTCCTATGCAAGCGGAGCGGCGTCCAGGTCGAATACTGCGCCGAGCTCTTCACGAACGACGGCACATTCGTCTCGGGGATCGCGAAGAGCCTCAAGCGCGGTATGGCCGCGGAGTGGAGCCGAGAACTTTCGGTCAAGGTGCACGCGGGGCACTGCCGGGTCGCGAGCCTCGGTTACCGGGTCGGCGGTCCCGTGGGCTACGGCCTCCGGCGCTTGATGGTCGACGAGAGCGAGCATCCGAAGGGCTTCCTGGAAAAAGGGCAGTTCAAGGCTTTGCAGTCGGACCGCGTTCGGCTGCGGCACGGCTCCGCCGAGGAGGCGGCCGTGATCCGGATCATTTTTGACCAGTTCGTCAACGGCCGGAAATCCTACAGCGACATCCGGCGCCAACTGAACGATGCCGGCATCGCCAATCACAACGGTCGGCCGTGGACCGACGGCATGATCCCGACCATCCTCGCGAACGAGAACTACATCGGCAAGACCGTCTACAACCGTACCTCGCGACGCTTAGGGCAGAAGCTGGTCAAAAACCCGGATCACGCCTGGGTCCGGGGCGCTGCGGCGATCGAGCCTATTGTGGAACCGGGCATCTTCGCACGCGCACAGAAGTTGCTTGCCGAGCGCCGACTTGAGATTCCGGAAGACGAGATGTTGCTGCGCCTTCGCCTTGCGCTCCGTCGGCGCGGTAAGCTCAATTCCCGCATCATCAACGAAACCCTAGGACTCAATCACGTCTCCTCGTACGTGAAGCACTTCGGTTCGCTGCGGAAGGCCTATGCGCTGATCGGCTACGTGTCGCCGCGCGACTGCGACTGGATCGACACCCGGGAGTTTTGGGCTGCCGAACAGGCGAGGCACGCAATCGAGCTCGCGGAGGTGTTGCGAAACGACCTTGGTCTTCGGCCGGAGCTCGCTCCGGACGGGATCGGCGTCGATGTCGAAGGCAGGCGGGTAGTTTCGTTTCTCGCCGCGCGACGGCTGGCGCGACGGGGAGAGGATCACGCTGCGCAATGGAAGGCCTATCGAAGGCAGATTTCATCGGGCCTGCTTGCCGTGATGCGGTTGGATGCGGCAAATCGCGAGATCGAGGATTACATTCTACTGCCTGCCTCGTTGAGGTCGGGACGCTACGTCTGGCTCGCATCCGGTTCCCTCCGTCGACACCGGGGCGAGATTTACGGGGAAAAGGAGACATTGTTCTCTGCAATCAAGGCAACGCTGGCAAGAACCAACCGTGGCGCCCAAACCAGCTCAGCACAGTCGAAAAAACGATCGAAATCAGGCCAGCCCAAAGCCAAGGGCTTCGGCGGGCGGCGCTCAGCGTGCGGAGGTACAAAATCGCACCGATGAGAGTGCCGTAGTTCCTTCGGAAGTCCCCATTCAGTTTCGCGATCTTGGACAATTCCGAGGAGGTGTCTACGTCGTTTGCCATCTGGCTGGCTCCTTCATCTCGCTAGGACCAGCGCCTTATGAACCACTGTTTTGCCCGACGGAGCGAGCGGCATTTCTCTTTATCAGAATATGCTTGCCCACCAGAATTTTTCGCTAACTGGCAGGACGGGCGGGAAACTGGGCGTCGCCCTGCGGGCCGGGCTGTTGGCTGCGCTGAAGCCCCGCAAGCGGGTCTTCCCCCTTTTGCGGGCTGCCATCCCTGACGCAAACGGCCCGACCAACAACACCTGCTGATCCGATCGAAAGCAGCTTCACACGAGTTCGGACCGGGATTTATCCATGCGTGCGCGCGACGCCGATGACCCTGTATGCATTGAATGGGACAATTCGCAAAGCAGCCTGAGCTTCGTTATCCGGGCGACCAAATATGTGCGTTTTGGCAGTTCACGCTTCCGGTGAAGGACCAAGCCCGCTCTCGAATGGGCTTTCCTTCGTTCGGGTGCGGCCTTCCACGATCAACCCGCAAGGGGTTCGCTACGCAAGCGTGCGACCTCTTCGGCTTCGCCTTTCGAGGTGACCGCAGCCGTCCCCCGAACACATCGGCGCCTGTCGAGCGGGGATGGTCCCCGCCGCAAGACGGGAGCCTTCAATGTCGCACAATCTCACGGTCGCTCAGAACCACGCCTTCGATCTGGCCCGCACGCTCATGGTGCCGGTCATTCTTTTCCAGGCTGACAACGAGTTCGGCGTGATGGTCTCCAGCGAGTACGACGGTGATCAGGACGCCATTGTTCACGAATACGACCCCTGGTGACCGGCTCATTGAGCCGGGTGACCGGCTGCCGCTGGCGCCATGCCGACTGCAAGGGAGGCTTCGCCGCGCCCAATGACGCGGCGACGACGGTTGGTAGGCGCGCCCTTGCATTCGGCAGGCTTCGCGGCCGGTCGGGGATGCTCCGCAAGTTGGGAGCAAGAGAGGTCAACAGAAGAAAGGGGCGGACCCGCCTGTGCGAGTCCGGTGCTGACAAATGGACAAGAAACAAATCGAAGAGCTTCGCCAGAAGGTTGGGTGCGCGGCCCTGCTGGAGAAAGACGGCTGGAAGGTCGACGTCAAGGAAAGCACCCGACGCGCGATCAAGTATCGGCGTGACAGCAACATCATCATCGTTATCCACGAAGGCCGCGGCTGGTTCGATCCGTTGTCGCCGGCGAAGGGGGACGTGTTTTCGCTCGCCGAACATCTTGGTGCCGATGGTTTCGTCGAAGCATGTGACCGTGTTGCGGATATGGTTGGTTTCCGTCCCAGCGCACCAGCGTGGCAGCGGCCGGCAAGGCCGAAGGCATCGAGATCCATTGCTGAGCGCTGGCAACATCGCTTCAAGCCGCGCCCGGGCTCGCCAGCCTGGCGCTATCTCACGGACGAGCGCGGGGTGCCGGCCGAGATCGTGAAGCAGGTGATCGCCTTCGATCGGTTGCGAGAAGGCCCCCGAGGCAGCATATGGGCCGCTCATAGCGATTCTGCCGAAGCAATCACGGGGTGGGAGGAGCGTGGACCGCAATGGCGCGGCTTCGCCACTGAGGGCGCGAAAGAACTTTTTCGCTGCGGGGCGCGCGGGTTCAACCGGATCTGCATTACAGAGGCGGCAATCGATGCCATGAGCCTTGCGGCGATCGAGGTCCGACGCTCCGATACGCTTTATGTCAGCACTGGAGGCGGCTGGTCCCCGGCGACAGATCATGCCATCCGCAATCTGGCTAAGCGCGCCAACGTCTGCCTGGTGGCAGCGACCGACAACAATCGGCAGGGTGACGTGTATGCCGATCGCGTTCGTGCCATTGCCGGAGAAGCGAGTGCGGAATATGCGCGATTACGACCGCGCACCGATGATTGGAATGAGGATCTGAAGGCCCTGACGGCGCCCCCTTGATGGGGCTCGCGAATGGCCTGGCTAGGCAGCCGTGGTGGCGCAGCGGCAAGGCCGTCGCATGATTGCGGTGCCTTATGCTGTCTGTGGGCGGCAGGATAAGGAGATCGAACAATGAGAGAGGAAAAATGAAATGGGAATGAGGCGCTGCCGCATGCCCGGCCAGCGCGTCAAGGGTAAAGCTTCGCCCGCGTTCCGCGGCCCTTGACCCGCCGGACCTTCGATGCGGCCGGCGAGGAGGTGTGATGAAGGACGGAAGTGATGAAGAGATCAGGAGGATCTCTCGCGCTTCAGTCCGGCCAGGCCAACAGGAGCCGCCGATGCACACCTCTCCTATCTTTCGCAAAGTCTTCGAAGGCGTCGCGACGCGCCACGAGATGCACCGCATGTTCAATCGCCATCGCGGCAATCCGGCCATGGCGGAAAGCGATGCCCAGCATCTTTTTGCCGGCGAATGGTTCGAGATCGCTGAGTCCGAGCATGATTACATGTTCGACATCCTGCCGCCGCTATGGATGCGTGCGGACATGTTCGCGATGCGCGAATTTATGACGGCAAGTGTGACAAGCGTTTTCCTGTCACTGTCGATTGATGGCCAGATGCGCTGGTTCCATGGTTACTGCGACCTGTCGGACAGAACGTCGCCGGAGCGGATGAAGACCGCGATCATCGAGCGCGAGTCTCGTCCTGTCCGCGCGATGACGCGCCAAGAGCGGCTCGAGCACATCTGGTCGAGCACGCATGACGACTACCGCGGCTACGCCGGCGAGCGCTGGCCGGCCGCCGTGCGCGGCCGCCGCACCGTGCTCGTCTACGCCGGCCAGCACGGCACCGCGCTGAAGCTGCTGGACGATCTCACCGAAGCGGAGATCGCAGCGAAACTGCCGGTGCAGCTCCGCCACCTGCCAGAAGCGGTCGCGGCCTAGTCGGATAGCCCGCCCTCCTCGACCTGCGAACAGCCCGGCCCAGTGCCGGGCTTCGCAATTCGGCACTCAGCCTCCCGCCGGCTCTCCCGTAAATCTCGCAAGACCGTGCCGTCCGCCGCTGCTCGCGGCGGCGGCGCGGTCGCGCGCGCCCAGCAGAAGGACATTTTCAATGGCGCAGGACGACCCTTTCACGATCGACCTCTTCGGCAACACCGCCCTCTCCTCTAGCCTCGGCCTCGGCGTCACCGCCTTCGCCGCCGACGTGGACGGCGACCACGACGACAGCGCACCACCGCCAGAGCCGGCCCCTGCGAGGCCGGCTCTCAAACCCGCCCGGCTGTGTGCGCCGAGCGCCCGCACGCGCGGCGCCAACTTCCGTCTCGCCTGCGACCGCGGCCTGGCAAAGGGCTGGAAGCAGCGCGCCCGCGACAGCGTCGCGTCCATTCGGCTCGCCGCGCAGATCGAGGCGGAGCAGCGGCCCGCCTCGCAGGACGAGCAGCGGCAGTTGATCCGCTTCACCGGCTTCGGTGCTTCCGAGCTCGCCAACGGCGTTTTCCGCAAGCCCGGCGAATCCGACTTCGCGCAGGGCTGGGGGGAGATCGGCGCCGACCTTGAGGACGCGGTCGATGACGCCGGCTATGCCTCGCTCGCGCGGTGCACCCAATACGCCCACTTCACGCCCGAGTTCATCGTCCGCGCGATCTGGTCGGGCCTGCAGCGCCTCGGCTGGCGCGGCGGCCGCGTGCTCGAGCCCGGCATCGGGACGGGGCTGTTTCCGGCGCTGATGCCGGACGAACTACGCGAGACCTCCCACGTCACGGGCGTCGAGCTCGACCCCGTCACCGCGCGCATCGCCCGGCTGCTGCAGCCGCGAGCGCGGATCGTCACAGCCGATTTCGCGCGCGCCGAGCTGCCGGCGAGTTTTGACCTCGCCGTCGGCAACCCGCCCTTCTCCGACCGGACCGTGCGCTCGGATCGCGGGTACAGGTCGATGGGCCTTCGGTTGCACGACTATTTCATCGCCAGGGCAATCGACCTCCTGAAGCCCGGCGCCCTCGCCGCCTTCGTCACGAGTTCGGACACGATGGACAAGGCGGACGCCTCGGCGCGTCAGCACATCGCGAAGTCGGCGGACCTGGTCGCAGCCATTCGCCTGTCCCAGGGCAGCTTCCGCGCCAGCGCCGGCACCGACGTCGTCGTCGACATCCTGTTCTTCCGCAAGCGCAAGGTCGGCGACGCCGAAGGCGACCTGTCATGGCTCGATCTCGACGAGGTTCGGCTGGCGGCGGAAGACGAGAGCGCGATCCGCGTGAACCGATGGTTCGCGCAGCGCCCGGATTTCGTGCTCGGCACTCACGCGCTCGCGTCCGGTCCTTTCGGCGAGACCTACACCTGCCTTCCACGCGAGGACGGGGATCTTGAAGCGACGCTCAAAGCCGCGATCGGCCTCCTCCCGGAAGCCGTCTACGACGGCGAGCCGGAGGTGATCGATCCGGACCTGGAAGAGGCCGGCGATCCGTCTGACGCGGATTGGCCTGCCGATCGCCACGTGCGCGAGGGCAGCTACTTCTTCGACAAGGCCCACGGCTTGATGCAGGTCCTAGACGGCGAGCCGGTCGCAGTGAAAGCGCGCAAGGGCCGCGGTGCCGACGGCATTCCGGAAAAGCACGTGCGCATCATCCGGAGGCTGATCCCGGTCCGCGACGCCGTGCGAGAGGTGTTGAAGGCGCAGGAGCTCGACCGGGCGTGGAAGGACGCCCAGGTCAGGCTGCGCATCGCCTGGTCGAACTTCGTCCGGGACTTCGGCCCGATCAACTTCACGACCGTCTCCATGACGGAGGACGAAGAGACCGGCGAGGTGCGCGAGGTACACCGCCGGCCGAACATCCAGCCCTTCCTCGACGATCCCGACTGTTGGCTGGTCGCCTCCATCGAGGATTATGACCTCGAGACCAACACCGCGAAACCAGGGCCGATCTTCACCGAGCGGGTGATCGCGCCGCCCGCGGCCCCGGAAATCACCAGCGCGGCAGACGCGCTCGCCGTTGTGCTCAATGAGCGCGGGCGCGTCGACATCGACCACATCGCCGAGCTGCTGCACCGGAACCACGACGACGTCGTCGCCGAACTCGGGAGTGCCGTCTTTCGCGACCCCGCTGACGGCTCGTGGCAGACGGCCGACGCCTATCTGTCGGGACACGTGCGGGACAAGCTGAAGATTGCGGGGGCCGCAGCCGCGCTCGATCCCTCCTACCAGCGCAACGTGACGGCCCTGCAGCGCGTGCAGCCCGCCGACCTCAAGCCCTCCGACATCACCGCGCGCTTGGGCGCCCCGTGGATTCCAGCCGCCGACGTCGTCGCCTTCGTCAAGGCGACAATGGATGCCGAGATCAGGATCCACCACATGCCGGAGCTCGCGTCGTGGACTGTGGAGGCACGTCAGCTCGGGTGGACAGCCGCCGGCACGTCGGAATGGGGCACCGACCGCCGGCACGCCGGCGAGCTTCTCGCCGACGCGCTGAACAGCCGCGTGCCGCAGATTTTCGATACGGTCAAGGACGGCGACAGCGAGCGCCGCGTCCTCAATGTCGTCGACACCGAGGCGGCCAAGACGAAGCTGCAAAAGATCAAGGACGCTTTCCAGCGCTGGATCTGGTCTGATCCCGATCGTACCGACCGCTTGGCGCGGGTCTATAACGATCGCTTCAACAACATCGCGCCACGAGCCTTCGACGGCGCGCACTTAAAGCTTCCGGGTGCCTCAGGCGCCTTTGTGCTTTATGGGCACCAGAAGCGCGGCATTTGGCGCATCGTCTCGGCCGGCTCGACCTACCTGGCGCACGCCGTCGGGGCCGGGAAGACCATGACGATGGCTGCCGCCATCATGGAGCAGCGCCGGCTCGGCCTGATCGCCAAGGCGATGCTGGTCGTGCCCGGCCACTGCCTGGCGCAGGCCGCGCGCGAGTTCCTTGCGCTCTATCCGAACGCCCGCATCCTCGTCGCCGACGAGACCAATTTTACCAAGGACAAGCGCTACCGCTTCTTGTCGCGCGCGGCGACCGCGACCTGGGACGCGATCATTATCACGCACAGCGCATTCCGCTTCATCGCGGTGCCGTCGGCGTTCGAGCAGCAGATGATCCAGGACGAGCTCGAGCTCTACGAAACGCTGCTGACCAAGGTCGAGAGTGACGATCGCGTCTCGCGCAAGCGCCTCGAGCGATTGAAGGAGGGCTTGCGGGAGCGCCTGGATTCGCTTTCGACCCGCAAGGACGACCTGCTGACGATCTCCGAGATCGGCGTCGATCAGATCTTCGTCGACGAGGCGCAGGAGTTCAGGAAGCTCTCCTTCGCGACCAACATGTCGACCCTGAAGGGTGTGGATCCGAACGGCTCGCAGCGCGCCTGGGACCTCTACGTCAAATCCCGCTTCATCGAGACGAAGAACCCTGGCCGCGCGCTCGTGCTCGCCTCCGGCACGCCGATCACCAATACGCTCGGCGAGATGTTCTCGGTCCAGCGCTACCTCGGCTATGAGGCGCTCCTCGGGCGCGGCCTGCACGAGTTCGACGCCTGGGCGAGCACATTTGGCGACGTCACGACCGAACTTGAGCTGCAGCCCTCCGGCAAATACAAGCCGGTGACGCGCTTCGCCACCTTCGTGAACGTGCCGGAGCTCATCGCCATGTTCCGCTCCTTTGCGGACGTGGTGATGCCGGATGACCTGCGTCAGTACGTGAAGGTGCCGGCGGTCTCGACAGGCAAGCGCCAGATCCTCACTGCGAAGCCGTCGCCGGCATTCAAGCGCTACCAGATCCGGCTCGGCGAACGCATCAAGGCGATCGAGGAGCGCGACCGCGCACCGGAGCCCGGCGACGACATCCTGCTGTCGGTCATCACCGACGGCCGCCACGCTGCAATCGACCTGCGTCTGGTTGATCCGGATAGCGACGACGAGGCCGACAACAAGCTGAACCTGCTTGTCGGCAACGCCTTTCGCATCTGGAAGGAGACGGCCGCGAACAACTACGTGCGCACGGACGGAAAACCCTTCGAGTTGCCCGGCGCGGCGCAGATGATCTTCTCCGATCTCGGCACCATCAGCGTCGAGAGGAGCCGCGGCTTCTCCGCCTACCGCTGGATCCGCGACGAGCTGGTCCGTCTCGGCGTGCCATCGGGCGAGATCGCCTTCATGCAGGACTACAAGAAGTCCGAGGCGAAGCAGCGGCTGTTCGGCGACGTCCGCGCTGGCAAGGTCCGCTTCCTGATCGGATCCTCGGACACGATGGGCACCGGCGTCAACGCACAGCTTCGCCTGAAGGCCTTGCACCACCTCGACGTGCCCTGGCTTCCGTCGCAGATCGAGCAGCGCGAGGGCCGCATCGTGCGGCAGGGGAACCAGCACGATGAAGTCGACATCTTCGCCTATGCGACGGAAGGCAGCCTCGATGCGCAGATGTGGCAGAACAACGAGCGCAAGGCCCGCTTCATCGCCGCCGCGCTGTCCGGCGATACCTCGATCCGTCGCCTTGAGGACATGGGAGAGAGCCAGGCCAACCAGTTCGCCATGGCAAAGGCCATCGCGTCGGGTGACCCGCGCTTGATGCAGAAAGCGGGCCTCGAAGCAGACATCGCGCGGCTCGAACGGCTGAGGGCTGCGCACATCGACGACCAGCACGCAGTGCGGCGGCAGATGCGCGAGGCCGAGCGCGAAATCGAGCTCTCCAACCGCCGCATCGGCGAGATCGGCAAGGACATCAAGCGTCATGTTCCGACTGCGGGTGACGCCTTCTCCGTGGAGGTGACCGGAACGCCGTATGCGGAGCGCAAGCTTGCTGGCCGCGCGCTGATGAAGGAGATCCTGACGCTGGTACAGCTTCAGCACGAGGGCGAGATCGTCATCGCCTCGATCGGTGGCTTCGACGTTGCGTACAGCGGAGAGCGCTTCGGCGGGGACGGCTATCGCTACACCACGATGCTCCTGCGAACCGGCGCCGAGTACGAGATCGAATTGCCGGTGACGGTCACGCCGCTCGGCGCAGTCGCCCGCCTTGAGCACGCGCTCGACGACTTCGAGGGCGAGCGGGAGCGCTATCGCCAGCGCCTCGCCGACGCCCGTCGACGCCTTGCTTCCTACGAGTCGCGCGACGGCGGCGAGTTCGCTTTTGCCGGCGAGCTTGCCGAAAAGCGCCGGCAGCTGGCCGAGGTGGAGAAGGCCTTGGCGGAGGACGGCGAAGGCACCCGTGAGATTACCGCGGCCGCGTAAACAAAAAGGGAGGAGAAAGGGACAAGGCCCGCTCGCAGATCGGGCGGGCCGTCGACGCTGGCGCTCAACCACCGCCTGCGCGATCCCAACCCGTCGTCCTGCGCAGGGCTTAGGCCCTGCTGGTCCCGCCGGGCAGGGATGCTCGGCCGCAGTTGCACCGGCCCGTCCGCTCCGCAGGGCCCAGGGGTGTCTTCGGGAAGAAGACGAGGAAGGTCCGGCAGCGCCGGTCCGCAATCCCAAAAAGGAGCGTTCCCATGCAACTCATCAAGATCGACCCGCGCGCGCTGAAGGAGAACCCCGATCGCACGCGCCAGACGAAGTCGACGCCGCAGGCCGACGCGCTGCTGCTCGCCACGATCAAGGCCGTCGGCATCGTCCAGCCGCCCGTCATCACGTCGGAAACCAGCGGCGGCAACGGCTACGTCATCAACGCAGGCCATCGCCGCGTGAAGCAGGCGATCGCCGCCGGCCTCGAGGAGATCGACGTTCTTGTCGAAGAGGCGGCGAACGACAACGGCGCCATGCGCTCGATGATCGAGAACATCGCCCGCGAGGCGTTGAACCCGGTCGATCAGTGGCGTGCGATCGAGCGCTTGGTCGCGCTCGGCTGGACCGAGGAGGCAATCGGCGTCGCGCTGGCGCTGCCGGTGCGTCAGATCAGGAAGCTGCGCCTGCTGGCGAACGTGCTTCCGGCCATGCTCGATCACATGGCCAAGGGCGACATGCCGAACGAGCAGCAGCTCCGCACCATCGCCGCAGCCTCGCTCGACGAGCAGAAGGAAGTCTGGAAGAAGCACAAGCCGTCGAAGGCCGATCCGCAGGTCTCGTGGTGGAGTGTCGCCCAGGCCCTTCAGAAGACGCGCATGTATGCGCGCCACGCGAGCTTCGGCGACGAACTCGCGCAGGCCTACGGAATCCACTGGGTCGAGGACCTGTTTGCTCCGGCTGACGAGGATAGCCGCTATACCACTGACGTTGAGGCCTTCCTCGGTGCCCAGCAGGAGTGGATGGCAAACAACCTGCCGAAGAAGGGCATCATCGCGGAAACCACCAACTATGGCGATGTGAAGCTGCCGGCGAAGGCCGAGCGCGTCCACGGCAAGCCGGCGAAGTCCGACTGTACGGCCGTGTATCTCGATCGCGACGGTCGCGTGCAGACCGTGCACTACCGCATGCCTGCGGCGAAGAAGCCGAAGGGCCAGAACGGCTCAGGATCGGACAACGCTCCGGACGATGTCGGCGAGGTCTCGCAGCCCCGTCCCGACGTGACCCGCAAGGGCGCCGAGATGATCGGCGATTACCGCACCGATGCGCTGCGCGAGGCGCTCGGCCGCGCTCCGATCGAAGACGACACGCTGATGGCGCTCCTCGTTCTCGCCTTCGCGGGCCAGAACGTCTCTGTGACGACGGGAAGCGGCGGGACCTATTACGGCCACAGCCGGCTCGCGAAGAGCGCGGCGGCGCTGTTCGACGCCGACGGCAAGCTCTCTTTCGACATGGACACACTGCGTGTTGCGGCGCGCACCATGCTAACCAACGTGTTCTCGTGTCGGGAGAACGCCACCAATAGCGGCATCGTCGCTCGCATCGCTGGACAGGCAATCGGCGCGGACGCCCACCTGCCGAACTTGGGTACGGAGGAGTTCCTTTCCTGCCTGTCGCGCACAGCCCTCGAGGCGTCGTGCAAGGAGACGCCGGTCCTGCCACGCCAGCGCGTCAAGGACACGCGCGCCGCGCTGGTCGAGCACTTCAAGGAGGGCCACTTCGTCCACCCCTCCGCGCTGTTCGCGGCCGACGCGACGAAACTCTCCGAGTGGCTGTCCTCCGGCTCGGCCGCCCCGGACGACGAAGACGAAGCCGATGAGGACGTGGACGGCGCGGGCGACGAGCGTGCCGACGGCGATGCCGACGCTGAGGCGTTCAGGGAGGCGGCCGAGTAGTCGCTCCCGACGTCCCCCTCCGAACGATCTCCCGCCGCCGGTCCCCGCCGGCGGCGGTGCTGTTCCACGCATGCGCAAACAAGGAGAACACGATGTCCACGCACACGATCTTCGACAATGCTCCCATCGGCTCGATCGTCGACTGGTCCGACGGAACGCCGCAGCCGCCGGCACGCTTCAGGAAGAAGCTCGCCGCCTGGCAGTCCAGCAACAGCCGGAGCCGCCTGATCCGAAAGCAGGGCGGACGAGGCGTCGGCAATGTATCGCTGTCGGCCTGTTTCACCCTGCACGAGGTCGACTATGGCGCCGGCGGCGTTATCGCCGTCCGCGTCCACCGGACGTTTTCGCTCGAATCGAAGCTCCACTTCACCGTCGTCGAGCGTCCGGCCATCGGCTCGGTCCGCGTGTTCGACCGTGCCGGCGACGGCGGCGAGCTCGTCTATCTCGCGACCAATGAGGCCGACGCCAAAGGCTGGCTGACGCGCCATGGCTATCCGGGCGCGGTGCTCCAGGAAGTGACTGCCGACGAGGTCGGGGCGGACGCCGTCGAAGGGAGGGCAGCATGACCGCTTCTCTCCCGCACGGAACCCTGCCGGACCCGACCTCCGGAAACCCGGAGGTCGAGTACGGGCGCAGTGCCGAGGGCTTCCTCGCGGCCCGCATGGGCGAGACCGCCTTCGCGATGCTGCCGGCGCGCCGCGGCGGGCATTATCTCGCAACCGGCTGGCGCATCGGCCGGCCGATTGCGGAATGGCGACGCGCGGACTTCTACGGCCATTCCGGCGCACTGCCGGATGAGGCCGCATTCCGATCGATGGTAGGGGAGAACGCCGAGCACCAGCGCGAAAAGCGTGCGCTCGGCCGCAAGGACGTGCGGTCTGCAGCGAACACGCCCTGGGGAGCCTCACAAGGCGCCACCCTCTACGCCGACGGCGTGGTCTGCCACTCGACCGCGGGCCACGGCGGCTTCCACCTCTCCGCCGAGCGAAACCGCAAGGTCCATCCCATGCTGCGCTCGAAGGGTGGCTGGTACGAGGAAGATGCCGAATGGGCGATCGTGGCGATCACCTTTCCGCACCTCTTCACGGCGTTCGAACGCCGTTGCGCCGAGAGAACGATCAAGGACAGTTGGCCGGACGCTTGGGAAACGATCTTCGGCGCGATCCTCAAGCTGGGCGAGTCCCGCGAAAAGGACCGCCGCGCCTTTGAGCAGGCGCACGCGCGGGACTGGTTCGTCGTGTCGGCTATTACCTCGAAGCACGCTGCCGGCTTCGTCGAAACTGTCGCCACGCCGGGCGGCAAGCGCGGGCCAGGGACGGAGGAGCGTCGCTTCCTCGTCCCTTCCGACGAATATCAGGTAGGCCGCTTCGGCTTCGTGATCGACGAGGCGCGCCACCAAGTCTACGGCGGCCCTTCCGACTTCGTCGGCTGGAGGTGATCCATGCCCTGGCGCCTCATTGCCAAAGCCTTCGGCTGGCGCGCGGCCACTGACGAGGACCGCGAAACGCCGATCCTCGTCGTCTGGCATCCGCGGCTCAGACGGCATTTCACCGGCACCGACGCTTGGAGGTGCGCCGTGCGCGTATCCATCCACGCGCCGAAGCCCTGCCCGGCTGACGTCGGCAGAAAGGAGGTTCAGTCATGATCCTCTACCTTGTCGCGGTGAATCTCCTCCAGCACGCGCACCATAATCCCGAGAGCGCCATCGCCTACGCACTCGACGGCATCCTGCGGAGCGTCGCTGGCGACGACGTCGCTTCATCCATCGCCGCGGTGTCCCTCCCGGACGACAACACTCCCGACGAGTCCGCCTCCTCTATGGCCTGTGAGGACGGAGCGATGATTGAGCGTCAAGACCAACGCCTCCTACTCGCGCGCATGAAAACCGCGCAAGCCGAGACGCAGCGCCGTCTCGGCCTCATCGAGCGCCAGATCACGTCACGGGCCGAACGGTTGACGATCACCGACCGGACGAAGCGAAAGCAGCGCGGCCGTAACGCATCGAGCTGGACGAGCGCGGACGAGCGGCTATTTCAACAGCATGTCGCGGAGCTCGCCCTGGCCCGTCGCGGCGAGATCGACGCTCTCACCCGCAAGCTCGATCGGCAGGAGACGGCGATTGCCGAGTTTCGGACGCGCCATCGGGTTTCCGCTGCGTGGCGGTGAGGGACGAAGGGCGTCATCAATCCAAGTGCAAGCGGCGCACGCGAACGCTCGTTGGCGACGTGATGCTTTAGGCGGGTTTGGCCCGACCTCTCACGGTTTCGGCGGCGGGTGACTCTTGGCCGTCACTCCCTCGGTTTGTGCTGCGGTCTGAACCGTCCGCGGTCCGCTTCAAGGGCAAGTCGCGAAGCGATCGGCGGCCGCCGTCTCGCGATGGGGGGCCGCGTTCTTCGCAGGCCTGAGGGCCCGCTCGCCCGCAACCCACCCATGCTCGTCTTGGCAGCCGCCGCCCCCTGAAGCGGCCCGCTGAAGCCGGTTCTGGTGGACCGCACCCGAGGGAGCGACGGCCAAGGGCCGATCGCTTCCCAAGGCGAAACCGAGAAGGATCTCATCATGACCAAGACCACCCGCTCTCCCCGCTCCTCCGCCCGTGTAATCCCGCTCCGCCGCGGCACGACCCTCGAAATGGTCCGCCTCGTCTGCCCCGACTCCGCACAGACATTGCGCATCTCCGAGAGCTTCGGCCTCGCGGTCCTCGACAGCGACGGCATCCGCGACTTGCACGAGCGGCTCGTCACCGAGACCGCCGACGCGCTCAAGGATGGCCTGAGTGAACGCGCAATGCAGATCCACCTGCAACGGATCGTCGGTGCTTATGTCGGCTCGGCCCACGGCGCCGGCCAGTTCTACACCCGGGCGGTCACTGAAGCGCGAGATGCGACCGCCAAGCTCGCCAACGATAGCCGCGATGAGGACCTCGATGGTCCGGTCGGCTTCGATAGCCAGGCACAGCGCAAGCGAGAATTCGCCGCTGACATGGGCGCGCAGGCTCACGCGCTTCGCATGGCCGCCGAAGGCGCCGTCGCCGCCTACGAACAGGTCGTCGGCGAGACCTGGAAGCCTTTCGAGCGTCCCGTCGACAACACGACCGACACCGTCGGCCGCAAAGCGGCCAAGGCGCAGATGTCGGCGTTCGACTGACCGTCGGCGCGGGGCCTCGGCCCTGCGCCTCTTCCACAGCAGCCAACTGACGGGCCGGTCCACGAGACCGGCCCTTTTGGTATCGCCGCTAGCAACAAGAAGGAACCAGCCGCCTGTGCTGCTCGCCATCGTGGCTCCTCCCGATCCTTGGTCCTGCGCCGGACCCGACGTCCGCGCAACGGCTTCGCCGTCCTTCGCGCTGCTGCGGCCCTTCGGGTGCGCGAACTTTGAGTCCGGCGGTGGCGGACCCCGTGAGGAGCCGCGATGGGCGCGGCCTTCCGAACGGAGGTTATTATAATGAGCAGGAACGGAGAAAAGTCGCGAGGCGACCTTTACGCCCGCATCACGGACCGCATCATCGCCGAGCTCGAACGCGGCGTGCGTCCCTGGGTTCAACCTTGGACCGCCGCGAAGACGGCGGACCGCATCACCCGACCGCTGCGACACAACGGGCAGCCCTATACGGGCATCAACGTCTTGCTGCTTTGGTCAGAAGCCATCGCGCGCGGCTTCTGCTCGCCGATTTGGATGACGTTCAAGCAGGCAAATGAACTTGGCGCGCATGTCCGTAAGGGTGAGACCGGCAGCACTGTGGTGTATGCGAGCCGCTTCACCAAGACCGAGACCGACGCTCTCGGCGACGAAGTCGAACGGGATATCCCCTTCCTCAAAGCCTATACCGTCTTCTGCGTCGATCAAATCGATGGTCTGCCCGCGCACTACTACGGTCGGCAGCCCGTCGTCGCATCACCGATCGAGCGCAACGCGCACGCCGACGCTTTCTTTGCCAACACCGGCGCGATTGTTCGGCACGGTGGCTCGATGGCATTTTATGCGCCCTCGTCCGATCACATTCAGATGCCGCCGATCGAAAGTTTTCGCGACACGGCCTCCTATGTCGCCGTCAGAGCCCATGAGACCGTACACTGGACCGCTCCCGTTCACCGCGTCAATCGCGATCTCAGTCGTTACTGCAAGGATCGGAGCGAACGCGCGCGCGAAGAGCTGATTGCCGAACTCGGGAGCTGCTTCCTCTGCGCTGATCTCGGGATCTCTCCTGAACTGGAACCTCGGCCGGATCATGCAAGCTACCTCGCGTCGTGGTTGGACCTCTTGGCTAATGAGAAGCGCTTTATCTTCTCGGCTGCCGCGCATGCCCAACGCGCCGTTGCCTATCTGCACGACCAGCAGCCGAAGGCAGCGGGCGTCGAGGAGGCAGCATGATGAGCACACCGCGTAATTGGTGCCGGTACTTGCCGGCCCTAAGTCTTCCGGCGATCGTCGCAGAGACTGCAGCCCCTCGCTTGGCCGCTCGACGGCCGGGCTCCTTTATCCTGTGCTGCGGGACCTGACGGTGATTTGCCTGCCTTCTTTCGAAGGCGGGCGAGTTCTGGGCATTGCACGGGTCGTCCCTTTGCCGAGCAAATCTCGCTCGCGGCCTGCGGGTTCACCTTGCGGGCCGCGTGACTCCTGACGGTCGAGTAGCGCTTGGCTTCCTGCTTCGGGCCTCGACCAGCAAGCCTGAGGAATTGTCAGATGTGTGCGGTGAGCGGTGATCGGGTTCTGTCCTCGGTCTGGGTTTCGATGATCGCAAGTCGTGTTCCTCGGACGTTTCTTCTGGCACACCCACGTCGTCCTCGATTGGCATGTCTGACCGAAGGGCGTCGTCGCTTACGCGCCGCCTCGCTCTTACCCCCGCAACAGCCGATTACGACTTTCTTCCCCTGGACCGCTGCGCGTCCATTCCTCGCGCAAGATAAGAAAGTCGTGCCCTGGCTGCCCTCTACTGCGTGCCGGCCCCTTCGGGGTGCGGGTCGACCGCCTCCGGTCTGTCGCCAGCCATCGAGGCCGCGATGGGCGCGGCCCGGGAAGCGAAAAGGACACCACAATGGCGACCATCGGCACCTTCACCTCGACTGGCAACGGCTTCACCGGCACGGTTCGCACTCTCGCGCTCAATGCCAAGGCCAAGCTGGTTCGGGTCGAGAACCCCTCCGACAAGGGACCGCACTTCCGCGTCTTCGCCGGTAATGTCGAGCTGGGCGCGGCCTGGCAGAAGACCGCGAGGGACACCGAGCGTGACTATCTCTCGGTCAAGCTGGACGACCCGAGCTTCCCCGCCCCGATCTACGCCACGCTGATCGAGGTGGAAGGCCAGGAAGGTCTTCAGCTCATCTGGTCCCGTCCCAGCCGAGACTGATCCCCCTCACGGCAACGGCCCTGCCAATCGGCGGGGCCGTTTCTGCGTGAGCCGAGGTGGACGCACCGAGGGCTGGCTCCCTCCAACTGCTTTACCGCGCCGCCCCGCTTTCGCTCGCGCCGTTCTCATTTAGACGCGCCCGAGCGAGCTGATGCTGTCGAGCACGCCTTCGAAATCCGGTGGATCGCCGAAGATCATGCCTTGCATGGCCCGGTAGTCGACGCGCAACTGCGCGATCATCGCGTTGCTCGTGTCCGAAATAGATATACAAGCTTCGGACAACCAGGCGCGCGGCTTTTCAGAGAATCCCCCACGCCCGATAGCGTCCCCGTCCGGTCGCCTCGCGCAAGCCGAGCTCGGCCACCAGGTCCTGCGCGGCGCGCGGCGTGATGCCAAGTTCCTTGGCGATCATGCCGGCCGAGACAATCGGGCGGGTCAGCACGTAGTCCAAGAGCGCCGGCAGCCGGGAGGTGGTGCGGCGACCGTCGAGTTTGCGGGCGAGCAGGGCGCGCTGGTTCAGCCAACGGTCGTGGTCCTTGAGGCCGGCCGCCGCAGCCGCGGTGATCGCCTCAAGCTGGACGGCAAGTCGCGCCGCGGTGTCGCGCGGCCGCCGGTGTTCACGTGGGATCGCCTTCAGCCCCTCGTACAGGCACGGCAGATGCCAGCGGGACTTGCCGCGGTCGCGCAATAGCGCCGCAGCAAGCAGCCGGCCGAGCCAGGGCGTGTGCTCTAGCGGTGCGATCCGGTCCCAAGCCTCGGCTGCGATTGCAGCCGCCAAGGTCGGTGGCAGTGGACGAGTCTGGTCGAGGGTGGCGCGCCAGTCCTCGATCCGGGCGTCTTCGTCCCAGTCGGGATCGTAGACTAGCGGATCGCGCTCCGGCCGGGGGCGGCCCTCGCGGGCTAACGTCTGCTGCGCGCGGACCATCGCCGCGTCGACCGCGGCGAAGGCGGCCGCAAGATGCTGGTCCGTTTCGATGAGTCCGGGCTGACCGTCGGTACCTGCCTCGTCGTCACCATCGAATTCGGCGTCGTCGCAATCGTCTCCCCTCGCCTTTTCCCGGTCGCCCTCCCCTTCCCGGCCGCGCAGGCCATCGAGCCCGGCGACCGAGAGCGCCCAGTCGGGTTTGGCGTCGGCGATGCGACGCCGAATCCGGAGCACGGCACGAGCCCGGGTCAGCTCGTGGGTCGGGGCGCGGATATCCATGCCGGCGTCGTGCAGAACCAGGTCTTCGAGATGAACGAGCTCACCTTCCAGCCACAGACTGGCGCAGGCATCTGTATAATGGGTGCGCGCGACCCAGCCGTCGCGGATCGGGCTTCTGGCCAACCGCTCGTCGAGGCGGGCGAGCGCATCTTCGGCGGCGGCGAGCGGACCGGCGAGCTGGCCCCAGGGCAGCGGATCGGGGATTTTGTAGCTGGGCGACAAGGTCTTGATAACCTTAACAGGAAACGACGAAACGGAAGCTAACACGGCGTTCGATTCCGTCATAGCACGGACTGTTCCCGGTCGCCGCTCACTATCGATAACCACCGCTTATCGATAGCGTTGGACGTGAATCCGCAAATCAGCGATTCTGGTCGCCCTGAAGCCCGCCCGAAGGCCTCGGCCGCGCTCCGATCGACGAGAAAGCCGGTGACGCCAGCGCCCGCCCCTCTTCCGGAAGACAGATCCCGCTCCGATCGCCCGGGCGGCGCCGGCCGGGCGGCCGCCTCAGGCGGCCTCAATGTCGGTCTGCGGAAAGTCGGCGCCCTTGAACATCAGCGGCTGTCCCAGATGGCGGGCGCAAGCGTAGGCAAAACAGTCCCCGAAATTGAGCCGCGCCGGATGGCGGCCCTTGCCGAAGCGGTCGAAGGCGTCCAGCGCCAGCCGCGCCGTCTCCGGCGGCACCGCAACCATGGTGATCTCCATCAGCGCGAGATAGCTTTCGACCGCCTCCGCCGCCTCGGTGATCGGAAGGTCGAGCACCCGCGCCACCGCGACCGCCGCCTCCCACACCGCGAGCGGCGAGGTCAGCCGCGTTCCGGTCTGCTGCAGGCGCGCCAAAAGCTCGCGCGCCTCGTCCTCGTCGGTCAACAGCGCGGTCAGCGCCGAGGCGTCGATGAACATCAGCTGTCCTCATACAGACTGTCGCGGAACGCCTTGTCGGCCGGCTGGCCCTTCGCCGGCTGGCCCTTGGCGCGCAGATCCCGGCAGAATTTTACGCCGAGGTCGACCAAGGACGGCTTGCCCTGCTCGCGCTCGAGCTCATGGGCGAGTGCCGCGTGCACCGCGTCGGTGAGACCAGTTTTTTTCAGCGCCGCCACCTTGCGGGCCAGCGCATCGGTCTCCGGGTTCTTGATGTGGAAAGCCATGCGCATTCCTCTAGATCGTATCGTGTATCCGTATATATCATCTCGGATACACAGAAGGAAGGGCCGGTTGCGCCGTTGGCCGGGTCAACCAGGTCCTTGGGCCCGCCGATTCGGCCCCCGCTCAGGGCGACGGGGCGCAACCTGCCGATCGCGCCACTGCATCCCGGCAATCCCGCTAAAGCGCGCGGCCCTCGCGGCGTGTGAGGTGGCTTTTATGGTTAATAGTCAATGAACGCCTCCCCTCTCCGTCTCCCTGACGCTGGTTCCATCGAGGCTGTCCTGGCAGACCTCGATCCGGCCTCTGCTGACGACGACCTCGTCCCCGCCCTCGCCCGCGCCTTCCCAGGCTTTCAGTTCAGCGCCGCGCGGATCGACGATGACTACTGGCGCGACACCCGTTCGGTCATTCGACCGGATGGCACCCGGATTGGCGAACTGCGGCCCTGGATGACGGCGGAGCTCGCCAAGGACGACGGCACCATCGATGCGCTTTGGCGCCGCCTGAAAGAGACGGACCTGCAGATCACCGAGTGGCGCGGCACCAGCGCGTTTGTCTTCGCGCCGACCGGGCCAGGCGCAAGCCGACTATGTTCAGATCGCGCTCGGGCGAGAAATCGAATGGCGAGCCGGCCCGATCGTCAATCCGAACTACCGCCCGTTTGGCCAAGAGGAACTGCTCGATCTGAGCTGGCCCCGCACTGATCAGCCGCCTCAGTCGGATCGCCTGGCCGGTCCGGTCTATCGCCTCCTCGGCCGAGCCGGCGGCGCGGTGATCCACGTTCGCAGTTTTCTCAATCGTTGCGGCCGCATCGAACGCGAGAAACGCGAAGCCAACCGGCCCGAGATGGGAGGGGCGTGTCATTCGCGAAGTCGGACCTTGGGGGACGCGCGAAACCCCGTTTCTTGAGGCGGTCCCGGATTGGTTCGAGATGGAACGGCGCGACCGGCTCGCCGCGCTCCTGACCAACGACGTCGAAACGCTGAAGCACCTCGCGCGAGAGGGCATGGCGAGAATAGTCTGCGGGGCGCTGGCCTCGGACCTCGCCTATCTCGAAGCTTGGCGCGAAACTCGTCCGAGGCCGAATTTTTAAGGTTAGCGTTCTATGAATGCCACACCTCCTTTTTGGTGCTTCCCGCGAGCCTGTGCTGAATGGCATTGGGAGCCAGAGCAACAGGGAGATGTTGTCAGCTGACAACATCCATCCCAGGCAAGCCCCCTGTTGTCAGCTGACAACAACCTCTTCCCGGGGCGCTATTATCTGGCAAGAGTTCCGCCCGTCCGATGTCGCTATGTTGGAGTGGCTCGCAGCTCGGATCTCGGCGGATCTCCCATCGGGCCGGGGCTCGGTGCGGTTGCTTTGCTGCTTGCTATCCAAAGGAGCGGCTGGCCTTCGGCACTGGGCGCCTCGTCCTGTGGAACTCGATTAGGACAGTCCGCCGCGAGGTCGATTCACCCCTCGACCGGTCATCCCAATGTCGCATGTGATGGCCCCATCCCTAACTCCAGCGATGCCGCGCCCCTGCGTGCGAATGCGCCGAACCAAGCGCATCTCAAGCTTGGCGATGGACGTCGCCTCGGCCGACTGTCCGAAGCCGGGCCAAGTCACTGCCATTACAATTGAGCCGAGCGATGCCAGTTCTCTGCTGCTTGGTCGTGCTCGGCCGAGGTGGCGAACCGAGGCCAGGTCGCCTATCCGGTCGCGGTCGCGAACGGGATTGGGACCCAGGACCCGCCGTTGGCGGCACACGGGAACGAGGCTCCGCCGTGGAAAGTCCCGTTGCAAGAGGCGTTCATCCAGCGTTGTGGGGCGGGGCCTGTC
Organism: Bradyrhizobium sp. 195; assembly: GCF_023101665.1. Lineage (NCBI taxonomy): Bacteria > Pseudomonadati > Pseudomonadota > Alphaproteobacteria > Hyphomicrobiales > Nitrobacteraceae > Bradyrhizobium > Bradyrhizobium sp. 195. Next base: position 58,435 of record NZ_CP082163.1, read on the forward strand.
CAGCAGATCCGGACCGAAGCGTCGACAGCGTGTTTGCCCGGCGGCGGTACAGCGTAGGCGGGGAAGCCCTCGATTCATCTGCGACGGCTCGGGAATAGTGAGCCGACGTTGCCGACTCTTCGCCCGTCCAACGTGGGTGCTGAAAGGCCCGTGTCGCTGACGAGGCGGCTGAAGCGGGTTGACGGGGGCTGGATGCAGCGTGCCATCACATCATCTGCGGTGAATAATGTCGCCGCGGCCCGCGCTGGAAAGAGTGGGGGAGGGGGACGGTTCGGAGCACATTTCGGAGCTGCGCGGGAGGGTCTCATTGATCGAGACGATGCACAATGGCTGCACCCTTCGATGCAGCGGCGGGAGCGGGGGCGCCGACTCATGCTAAAGTAGAGTTCCGCCCGGTCGCTGGAGGTTTTGTTGTCAGCTGACAACAGCCGCACGATGCACCGAAAAGCGCCATTGCTTGTGGGCAGCGCGGCGTTGGGCGTTAACAACTCGTTAACCCTTTAATTCTTGCTCAAATCATAGAATCGTGGCCATCTCTCAAGACGGAGATCAGGCGTCTGACGCGCAGAAACCGTCTTGAGAAAGCAAATGCCGAGCTTAGCGGAAGATTCACTTACGATGAGCGAGACTGCGTCTGCCCGGATCACCCGGCACGCCGGCATCCTTTCCGGCCAGCTTCGCTCGCTGGCGACAACGCTTTTCCCGCCTTCAGCCAGTAAGTCTCTCCGCTCGTTCTCCTCAGGGGAGGTTGCGCGAATTGTCCGCGTCTCCGATGGTTATCTCCGACAGCTCTCCCTCGACGGACTTGGACCGAACCCGGCGACCGGACTTGGGGGCCGCCGATCCTATACCCTGGCTCAGATTCATGAGCTGCGCGCGTATCTAGCCACGGCGCGGCCCCGAGAAGCGTCGGAATTTCTCCCGCGCCGCCAGCCGGGCGACAAGCTCCAAATTATCACCGTCGCCAACTTCAAGGGCGGGTCCGCCAAGACGACGACGGCATTGTATCTTTCCCAATACCTCGCCCTTGCCGGCTTTCGGGTCCTTGCCATTGACCTCGATCCGCAAGCGTCGCTCTCCGCGATGTTCGGGTACCAGCCCGAGTTTGATATTGGGGCGAATGAAACTCTCTACGGTGCCATCCGGTATGACGAGCACCGCCGACCGATGCGCGACATCGTCCGGCCGACCTACTTTGACGGGATAGGTCTTGTTCCGGGCAATCTTGAGCTGATGGAGTTCGAGCACCACACGCCTCGCGCAATGATCGAGCGGCGTGAACGCGGACACGACCTGTTCTTTCGCCGAGTCGCCAGCGCCATCGACCAGGTTGCCGACGACTACGATGTCGTCGTTATCGACTGCCCACCCCAACTTGGTTACCTGACCATGGGCGCGCTAAACGCGGCCACCGCGATGCTCGTGACCATCCATCCGCAGATGGTCGATGTCGCATCCATGAGCCAATTTCTCCTCATGACGTCGGATCTCATGTCCGTCATCGAGGAAGCCGGCGGGCGACTCGACCACGACTTCATCCGGTACGTCATCACGCGTCACGATCCCAACGACGTGCCCGAAGCTCAAATCGTGGCCCTCCTTCGTAATCTCTTTGGATCGGATGTGCTCCAGGCCACTGTTTGGAAATCGACTGCAATCGCCAATGCTGGCCTCACCAAGCAATCACTTTATGAGCTGGAGCGCGGCGCGGTAGGGCGGGGCGCCTACGACCGCGCGTTGGAATCAGTCGACGCGGTCAATGCCGAAATCGCGCAACTTCTCAAGAAGGTGTGGGGTCGATGAGCAAACGCACTGACACTATCAAGAGCCTTTTCACGGCCCCGCAATCAACTGCGTTGTCAGCTGACAACATGCCCGGTGCCCTGCCGCGGGTCTCCTCAGGCTCGGTCCGCTCGTTGAAAGACTCTTTTTCCGAGGTCGAGAAAGAGAACGAGGAGCTTCGCGAAAGAATCGCCTCTGGGGCCATGATCCTCGAAATCGACCCCTCGCTCATCGATCCGTCTCCGCTGGCCGACCGCTTTCGCGACCAAGATGATAGCTCGTTCCAGGCACTTAAGCAGTCGATCGCACAGCGTGGTCAAGAGGTGCCCATTCTCGTTCGGGAGCATCCTGAAGCAAAAGGGCGCTACCAGAGTGCGTATGGTCATCGACGCGTCCGCGCCACGCGCGAACTAGGCATTTCGGTCAAAGCGATCCTGCGAGTTCTTTCAGATGAAGCGCTTGTCGTGGCGCAAGGACTCGAGAACGCACCACGCGAAGATCTGAGTTTCATTGAGCGCGCCACCTTCGCGATGCATATCGAAGATGCCGGGTATAGCCGAGCAATCGTGCAAGATGCGTTGTCGATCGACCGGGCGGAGGCCTCGAAACTCCTTGCTGTCGCTCGATCGGTTCCGGCCGAAGTTGTTCAAGCAATCGGGAAGGCTCCGAAAGTTGGCCGCGGTCGCTGGCAGTCATTCGCTGAACTGATCAAGGATGCAGCGGCGCTCAAACGTGTGAGAGCAGCGATTGCTGAATCGAAATTTGCAGAGCGAGAAACCGACGCCCGGTTTCTTGCAGCATTCACAGCAGCAAGCGCTCCAAGTTCCGCGGGCACATCGAAAGCTTCCGAAGAGAAGCCGGTCTTTTCCGCATCAGGAGACAAGATTGCGCACGTGCGTCACGCCGAGCGCGAATTGAAGCTTATCCTCGACAAGAATGTCTCGGCGACATTTGCGGCATTTCTTGTCGATCAACTCCCGGCGCTGTTCGACGCCTTTTCCAAGACGAGCAGTGGTCAGGAAACTACCGAGGCCTGACGGCCTCGTCCCGTAAACAGGAACCAGGAGCAGACAAGGCAAAAGAAAAAGGCCCCCGAAACGGAGTTCCGGAAGCCCTTCTCTTCAAGTTTGGCGACTGACAGAGAATCACTTTCGCGAATCGCAGTCAAGAGTTTCTACGCGATTTTATCGTCGTTTCGGCGAGCAGGTTTCCTTTGCCCATCTGAGGCAAAGACATGCAGTCACATTCTCCAACGACGCCTTTTGGGCGGCGATCGCTTACGCTTGCCCATGTGGCAAGCCAGATGGTCGTAACCGAACGCCCTCCCGAAAAGATCGTGCACAAGTGGAAGATCTTCCATGCCATCTGCACGGCACGGCCGCGCCTTGGGGTTTCGGAGCGCTCGCTATCGGTATTGAACGCGCTGCTGACCTTCCATCCCGAAACCGCGCTCACCGGGGAGGATGATCTGATTGTTTTTCCGTCAAACCATCAACTCACTCGGCGGGCGCACGGCATGCCGGCATCGACGCTCCGTCGTCACCTTGCTGTGTTGGTCGACGCGGGGCTGATCGTTCGGCGCGACAGTCCGAATGGCAAGCGGTATGCGCGAAAGGGCAATGCCGGCGAAATCGAGCTCGCCTTCGGCTTCGATCTGTCGCCGCTCGTCGTGCGCTCGGAGGAGTTTGAGCACCTGGCGGCTGACATCGAAGCCGAGGCCCGCGCCCTCAAGCTCGTGCGCGAGCGGATCACGCTATGCCGGCGCGACATCGCGAAGATGATTGCAACAGGCATCGAGGAAGCCGTCCCGACGCGGAGGGGAGGGCAGGGGCCTGCCGATTGGCAGGTCGTGCACGCCGCCTTCCGCGCGATCGTCGATCAGATTCCGCGTACTGCCACGCGCCAGCAGCTCGAGCCGATCGCCGACGAGCTGTCGCAACTTGCAGACGACGTGCTCAATCTGCTGGAAGCGCACATCAAATCCAAGAATCCGAGCGCCAATGAGTCCCATTCTGAGCGCCACATACAGAATTCAAATCCAGACACCCCTATTGAACTTGAACCTGTCCTTCGAGAAGGCAGGGCGGCGGGAGCTGAGCCCAAACCTCAACCGTCGCGAGTCGGGGAGGGGGCGTATCCGTTAGGAATGGTCCTGAGTGCATGCCCTGACATCGTCGATTATGCGAAGGGTGGGGTTTCGAACTGGCGCGATCTCCTGGCCACAGCGGCCGTTGTACGATCGATGTTGGGGATTAGTCCGAGCGCCTGGGAGGAGGCGCAAGCGGTCATGGGCGAGGTCCCCGCAGCCATCGTCGTCGCGTGCATCCTGCAACGTGGCGCCGCGATCAATTCCGCCGGCGGTTATCTGCGCGGCCTGACGCGAAAAGCCGAGGTCGGCGAATTTTCGCTTGGCCCGATCCTGATGGCGCAAATCAATTCCCGGCGGCGAGACAAGCAGCGGGCGTGAGGCGATGACGTGACGGTCCCCAGACCTTGCCTTTTTCGTGTGATCGAAAGTGCCGGCGCTGGCCCGGCTGCTGCACTGTGTCGGCGCAAAGCCGTTCGGAGAGATCGTCATGGCAAAATGCCCTCCAATCATGCTCACGCCGTTTTTCCAGCTTCGCGATGAAGACGCCGTCGAGCAACGGACTTACGTGGCAGGGTTCGCCGACCAGGAGGGCGAGGCTTGGGGGACGCTGGTCCCGTTGGATGCGGAGATGGTCGAGAACGCCGTTCTGGGACAACAGACATTCACGGTCTGGTGCAACTCTGACGGTTGCATCCAACCGCAGCCGACCAGCGACGGCCTGTTTGAAGAGCTTCTGGAGAAGGGCCAATTGAAGGACGCGCCCCTCGATGAACTCGTCGCCGAAGCCATCGAACAGGGCAAGAATGAACCCAATGATGACATCCTCGATATGTTCGAGACCCTGCATGACCGGCTAGGGCGGGCGCAAGACATGGTCGCTGACGAGATCGCGCGGCGCAGGCGATGACTCCTCGCGCCGTGTATGCGCCTGCGGTTCAGTTCTGCGTCGAGCGCGCGAGTTGGCTGCAGCAAGGGTCCCGGCTTTATTTCTTCAGAACGGCTCCGGGCCAAGAGCAAGGCCGACGGCCATAGCCGCCACAAGGGTGAACAGCAGACCGGCACCGCAGAAGATCGCGATGGTCTTCAGGTCCTCAACGTCGGTTGCCGGACGTCTGACGCGCGAGAGCGCCCTCGCCAAGGTGGCTATCATCTGTCTCCTCCGAAGAACGCGAGATGAGACCATAGAGGACCCGGCCGCGGAGCCGTGTGAGCTACGTCTCAATGACAACTCGATTTTCGAGAGCCGGTTGGCGGGCAAGCATTGCACCAGCTTGGTGCCGCCGGTTTGCAGTCGTTGACCACGCATCGATGCTGTCGGGCGGCCCAGCAATCTCGTAGCAAAGATGCGAAAAGCGGCGGCCGAGATGGCCTGGACCGGCCAGGAAAGTCGTGAACATTCGTCCCGGCCGATGAAGAAGACGCCGAAAACTGACGACCGGGCCGCGCTCGGACGAGGTCTTAAGCTTCGCCGGACCCCGAAAACAGCGCCGTCGGTGGCGTCGCGCGCGGGGGCGGGAGAGTCCGACCGCCTCCGGATCCTGGTCTGCTCTTCAGGTCGTATCGTTGGGCCAGGTCGAGTAGCCGCCGCTTGGTGAACGGGTCCGCGCTCTCGGCCAGATCGCGCGCCCGCTGGGCGAAGCTCTTGTAAAATTCTTCCACGACGCCACCCCCCGCAACATCACTGAAAACCGGATTTCACTGTGAGACGCGCTCCGCGTCAAGCGGTCTGGTGCATGCGGACAAGTTTCGGCGATTGACTTGTGCTCGCGGCGCACCGGGAACTAAGCTGGTCCCGGCAGGGAAAAACCATGACCCACTCTACCTGAGCCGGAAGCTGTGCCCAAGGTGCGGGAAGCCGATGACGGCCGTGCCCGACGATGTCGCACCCGGCCGGCCGCGCCACGTTTGCCTGGTCTGCTAGGACGATCCGCTGCGCGATCCCGCCGCCGGGAAGTGGGCGGAAAGCCCGCTGCGGCCGCCGGCCAAATAACGTTCGAGCCGAAATCGAGCCCGGCAGCCGGATTGCTGCAGAGGCCGATTGTGCTCACAACCCTGTCCAACGCTGTTGCAATCCGAACGTCCAGCTTCGTGCCATCGCGCGTACCGGCGGAATCGCCCGGACTCGGTGGCCGGCATGTCCAGCGACGCTAGCATCTGTTTCACGCCCCGCACGGCGGTCAGTCGCATGGATGCGGAGGGCGGGGTTGCATCCACATGGCGAGTACGTCGCCAGCCTCGTTATCGATCTTGCGATGGCGAGTTCGACAGTGCGCCTAAGTTGCTGATCGCGACGGTTTCCATTGCGTGTGATGACGCGGCGTTTAGGTGGTCTGCTTAAGGTGAACGACGTTTCGCTGCTACGCCTGTTGCCTTGAGATCCGAATGGCCGATAGGGCCGCCTGTCTTCATCCCATGTGTTTTTGCGACGGGCGCACCCATCTGCGTCCTCGATAAAGGCTGGTCTGACCGAAGGCCGATCCCGCTTCGCGGGCTCTCGATCTTGTCCCTGCAACGACCGTCCTCGACTTTCTTCCCCTGGCGCTGCGCACCATTCCTCGCGGTCCAAGAAAGTCGCTGCCGGCCGCCCTCCATTTCATTTCGGCCCTTTGGGTGCAGGTCGATCGCCTCCGGTCTCACGACCGCCATCGAGGTCGCGATAGGCGCGGCCCGAGAAAACAAGGGCATGAGACAATGGCTACCATCGGCACCTTCACCTCCACGGGCAATGGCTTCTCCGGCGCAATCAAGACGCTCAACCTCAACGTCAAGGCCAAGCTGATCCGCGTCGAGAACCCATCCGACAAGGGACCGCACTTCCGCATCTACTCGGGCAACGTCGACTTGGGTGCGGCCTGGCAGAAGACCGCCAAGGACACCGAGCGCGACTACCTCTCCGTCAAGCTGGACGATCCGAGCTTCCCCGCTCCGATCTACGCCACCCTGACCGAGGTCGAAGGTGCGGAAGGCCTCCAGCTGATCTGGTCCCGGCCGAACCGGGACTGAAGCTCAGCCAGTGGGCTCCGCCGCACGGCGGGGCCTGCTTCCTTCGACCGGAGATGCGATCATGACCATCGACACTATCGAAGAATTGCGCGCCGAGCTCCGCGAATGCCTGTTTACGCCGGCGGAGCGTAAGGCGCTCGAGCTTGAACTCGCCGAACTCATCCGCCAACGCGACGAAGCGCTTGCAGCTGAGGAGGGGGCATAAGCCCCCTCGTCTTGCGCCTTATGATCCAGCGTCGCTAGGGTCCGCTGCTCCGTTGAGGACATCCTTAATAGCTTTGGCAGGCGTAAAAGTCAGCTTCCTGGAAGCTGCGATCGCAATCGTTGCGCCGGTCGACGGATTGCGGCCCTCACGCGCGGGGCTATCCTTGACCTTGAACTTGCCAAACCCAGGAAGGCTCGTCTCGGCTCCGCTTACGGCCGCATCAGCGATCGCCTTGAACGCGCCATCGACGATGGTTTTCGCCTGAGCCTCTGTCAGGTCGTTCTCGGCTGCAATCTTTTCGGCGAGCTCATTGGCAGTGGTCATGGGACGAGCTCCGGCTTGCTTCGGTTTTGCTCGTCTGACATCAAGGTCGTGGAACAGATAGAGCCGGGATCACAGGTAGAGCCGTAATCCCCGAGAAATTGCCTGACTGCGATAGCTTTTCGTCAACTGCAACGTAAACGCGCCTTCGCTTGGCGCGCTCCAGCCGTCTGAACGCTTCGATCGCGTCCGCACTGCCATCGAAGGTCTGCACCACCGTGCCGATCCGGCCCCAAATGCGGATCAGCGATATTTCTCCGAACAAGGTCGGCTGCGTGGACAACGCATAGAACGCATATTGCGCTCGGCATCTGCTTCCATGGCAAAACGCCGTCCAATGAGGTTTATGAATCGACCGGGCAGATCGATTCATTCTATCGATAGGTCAATCGCGTCGGAAATTGCCTCAACTTTGCTGGACTAAATCTTTCCTCAACGGCGACTTCGCTCTTACGACGCGCGCGGCGCAATGCCTAGCTTGCGACTGCGGCCTTCTCTATCGCAACAGCCGGCCGTGGACGAGCTTGAGCCGGCGGCACGAATCTCGCTCGCGATAGGTAGAATGTATTCTCATCGATGCAGATAGCCGTCGCATAGAAGCATTCGTGTCCGGCAGGCCACTCTTGCAGCAGGGGACGCTTGGGCGAGCCCCTCCGGGGACGGCTCTACTCGCGCCGCCACGGCGACGCTCCCGGAGCCCGCAAGCGGTCTCCGCGCATTCGCGTGACGATCCTCGCGCGACCGTGTCGACAGCAGTGGTCCTGCAACGAGCACGATTTCCAGTCTTGCTTCCCGGAATTTGTTCCCTCGATGGCTATGGGCTGACCTGACTCTTCTGGCAGGGGATTCGCCGGAAGAATTTCGGGATCGTTCCGGTGATCGGATTCGCAATCGTCTGTTGGTTCAAACCAACATCCCCACGACATGATGGACGAGAATATGAGCCCAACGCCGCTAGACCCATTCCGGATTTTGAGATGAAGACCATTGTCATCAACAATCAAAAGGGCGGGGTCGGCAAGACGACTCTTGCTGTCCATTTGGCTTGGTTCATGGCGGAAGCGAATCTCCGCGTTCTCGTGATCGACGTTGATGCGCAAAGCAATGCGTCGGACACGTTGAGGCACTACGCCGGCTCAACGTTAGCCGCGGATTTGTTCAAGCCGGGGGCGCGGATAGTGCCCAGGGAAGGCGAAGGCCTAACGCTCGCGCCGGCCGATAGCTCGCTGACGGATCTCGATCGCAGCAATGCGACCGCCATAACGACCCTGCAAGAGAACATCGCTGTCGCGTCGGATCAGTTCGACGCCTGCGTGATCGATACCCCGCCATCGCTTGGACTTCGCAGTGTCGGCTGTTTGGTTGCGGCGTCGCACGTCCTGGCTCCCATCTATCTGGAAGACTATTCGATCAAGGGCGTCAAAGGTCTGATGCAGACCGTAATCGGCGCGCAGAGGCGTTATGGCCGCCAGGATACGAGGTTCCTCGGGTTGCTGCCCTCGAACTTCAACACGAAATCGCCGCGTCAAAGGACGCATCTTGAGCAACTCCTGCGAGAGGCTGGCAAATATGTGTTCCCGGGCCAGATCGTTGCACGGGACGGCTACGCTGAGGCCGTCGCGGAACGCCTGCCGGTCTGGAAGTTGAAGCGCCGCTCTGCGCAGGAAGCTGGTCGCGAAATCCGCGATGTTCTCGCCAAGATCGTCGCGCAGATGGAGGAGCCGGCACATGGCGCTTGATCTCAGCTTTAAGCAGCTCATCGACGCCGCGGAAGATGGTGCTGCAATCGGGCAACCGACTTGCGTCTCCATCAACAGTATTGACGAAGATCCGGACCAGCCCCGTCGCAGCTTCGACGAACAGAAGCTCGAGGAGCTTGCGGAATCGGTCCTTCAGCATGGCGTGCTGCAACCGATCGTGCTGCGACAGGCGACCGAGGAAGGCCGGTACGTGATCGTCATGGGTGCGAGGCGGTATCGTGCCGCTAAGCGCGCCGGGCTCCGTGAGATTCCAGCATTCATTCGTGCGATCGGTCCTGCGGATCGATATGCTCAGATGATCGAGAATATCCAGCGTGACGACCTCAATGCCCCCGAAATTGCGGCATTCATCGCGAACCGTCTGGAGCTAGGCGATAGCCAGGCCGACATCTCGCGCAAGCTCGGCAAGCCCAGGGACTGGGTATCTCGCTACGCGTCGGTCCAGAGTATGCCGGAGTTCCTCCGGTCGAAGCTTGCTGGCTCGTCAATCCGTGCTGTGTATGAACTCTTCCAAGCGTGGCGCGAACAGCCCAACGCCATCGAGACCTTATGCGCAGCGCAGGAGAGCTTTACCGATGCACACGCACGTCAGCTGGCTCGCAAAATTCGGACTGAAGGCCGCGGTTCTTGTGCTGATGGCGAAGGTGCCCTTGGAGCTCAACCAGAACGAAGTCCGATTGCACCGCGGATGGCATTGCGATCGACAGAGACGGACCCAGCAACACCGAGCGCGGAAAAACGCTCAAACTCTTCGGTCCACCGAAACGAGAGAATGAGTCCATCACCGACGATTAGAGTACGTCACCAGGATCGCCCGGGCTGTCTTCTGGTCGATCGACCAGCCTCTCAGGGCTCACGTCATGCCGTGCTGCTGATGGATGGCGCAGACGAAGCGGAAGAAGTTCCAGCATCGACCATCATAATCGAAGAGGTCCTTTTTGCATGAAGCTGGTCTTAGACTGCCTCCTCAGAAACACTGCTGCAGTTGGTGCGCCGGCGGAGCGGATTTCCCATCCGAAGGATGGCGCATCAGCGCAGCAGCCGGAGGCCGAACGCGCCCCCCACAGCGCTGTAGAGAGGCCGGAGGCTGCTGGAAAGCCGCGGTCCACATGCTCGGTGCCAACGTTGCCGATCTGCATGGGCCGCATTCGTAGAGTACAGCGACTAAGGGCGACGGCTGCGTCAGAGGTATTCTTCGTATCGATCGTCGGCTGGGTTGGATCTCACCTGGAGCAACTCGCGAGCTTTGAATGCCGAGCGTGTTGGTTTGAACCAACACCGAGAGGGTGGATAGATTCGCTTTTTCTAGTGCAGGATAGGCTTCGCGCCAGCGATGTATTACATCGCGATTGGGATTGGATTGCATGGCTCTGATCTCACTTCGCGTCTCCGACGAAGTCGCGGCGGAGTTCTCAGTTCTTGCAACTACCCAGGGCGGCAAGTCCGCGCTGCTGCGGCGTCTCATTGCTGATGCACTAGCTGCACCAGCGCCGCGCATCTTGACGTTGCCTGTCGGACGACCGGAAAAGGTGACGGTGCGATTTCGCGAGAGCGAGATGCGGCAACTCGCGGAAGTCTCGCATCAGCGCGGCATGACCCGCACAGGCTGGATTGTTGCGCTGGTGCGCTCACGATTGGCGGCGCCCGTGCAGCATTCCCCGAAAGAGCATGAGGCGCTCCGTGCGATCGTTCGCGAGCTCAACCGGATCGGCGGCAACATCAACCAGATCGCGCGGGCGGCAAACACAAGTGTGCTGCAGGGCAGGGCGGTCGAGCCCGATCTGTCCGCAATTCAAGAGGCCAAATTGGTCATCGAAAGAGAGCTCGCGCAATTGCGTAGCGCGCTGCACGGCAATGCCGACTATTGGAATGGACAGTCATGAGCCGGCGGTCGCAGCGGTCGACCGATCTGGCCGGGCTTCCGCCGATCTCGTACGTCTGGGAAACGCCCAATCGGCGCCCACGGCGGGCCGAGTGGGATATCCCAGATCTGAAGGTTCCCGGCCGCCTTACGCCGGCGATGCGGGCAAAGCTCGAGCGCATTGTGCGCCGCGCACCGGAGGTGATGGTCAAGATCACCGGCCGCACCAAGGACGTGGCGCATCTCAAGTCGCATCTTGCCTACATCACGCGAAACGGCGAACTCGATGCGGAAACAGAGCAGGGCGCGACACTGGCGGGTCGTTCGGGCTTGAAGGACCTACAGCAACGCTGGGAGGATGATGCCGGCCTCGACGACAAGCGCCGCCGTGACGGATCGCTTTCGATCAACATTATTCTGTCGATGCCGGCCGGCACCGCTGCGGTCGCCGTTAAGGATTCAGCCCGGGCATTTGCTATTGAGACGTTCGGCTATAATCACGACTACGTCTTCGTCCAGCATCTCGACAACAAACATCCCCACGTGCACTTGACCGTTCGATCCCTGGGCCATGACGGCAAGCGCCTCAACCCTCGCAAGGCGGATCTGCAAGCCTGGCGTGAGCGGTTTGCTGGCGAACTTCGGCTTCGCGGGATCTCGGCGGAGGCAACGCCGCGGCGGACCCGCGGACGCGTTCGAAAAGCCGATCGCGGAGCGGTGCTCGCTTTGCGCAAGCGAAAGATCACGGCTGATGTCGATCGGCTCGCTCGTCAGGAAGTGCTTGCGGAGGTGAGGGGCGGCAGGACTGCCAAACATCCTTGGGACGAACAGATCAAGTCCCGTCAGGACGTGATCCGGCGTCGATTACTCGATTATGCCGCCGAACTACAGCGCTCTGAAGCGCCAGCAGATCGCGAGTTGGCTCGCCAAGTTCGGCAATTCGTCAACGACATGCCTGCGGTCGAAACCCGCCGACATGCGCTGAAGAACGAGCTTTCGGAGCTTGCCGATCACCGGCGCCGTAGCGCGGAGCGGGGCGTCGACAGAGACGGCCGCGACGAAACACGAGGCGATGAGCGGACCAGATAAGCGAGCCCGTACCTGACGACCATGGGCGTCACGTGGGCGAGCGGTTCGCCGCTCTGGTTCGTCCGCTCCATGGGGACCGCCGAAATGGCAGGCGCAATCGGAATAGCGGCCGCCGCACTCACCGGCGTCATGCCAAATCTTACAGCCAAATCTTACAATTGTGTCTGCTGCTGGTGTGCTTGGTTCCCTTGACGGAAGCAAACGGCCGGAGCCCCATAGCCGCCATGCCGGTTAGCACCGATTACGGCATGGCGGAATGGGAATGTACGGCCCCGGCCTCAATGCCCCCTCCGTTCCTCGTGGTCGGAGCCGTTCCTGTCTGCCGCGACACAGCGAGGGTTACGCCCGCGCACGCGACCGAGGCGCATCTTGTCGGGCGGCCCTATTGCGCGGGAGGACTATCGTGCCCGCCAACAGTCACCGCGACAATCTAAGTGCCGCTGTGCGCTACGCGCTAGAGACAACCCGCGCCACTGCGGTTTGCCCTTTCCATTCGGATGTGATCTCCGCATCGGCGATGACGCCGCCGAGAGCCATGCTTTTGAACGCGCCAAAGGATCGTCAAGAGCGATGGCAGGCAATTGGGACGGCGAAGCTCTCAGGGAGGAATTCAAGCATCAATTCAGCAAAGCCGCAGACGGCAAATGTCCACGGTGTGCAGGGAGTGACTGATCCGGTGCGTGTTAGCGGTTCCGCCGCATCGATGCTCCAAAGGCGAATGCGCGCGCCGTCTAGCCCACAGGTTCGTCCGGCGTCTCGGCAGCACCCACTGCACCGGCGCCGGCCCTCTCCTGGTTGAGCGCAAACAGCCGTTCGAGCGCTTCTTCATCTGAAATGTCGGTCGGCCACACGTAGGCGGCCGCCACCGCCGCATCGAGCGTTCGATGTGCTTCAAGGAGCCAAGTCGGCTTCTCATTATAGAGCGAGGTCAGCGTGCGCGTGGACAATTCGCGGCCGGCGTCCGGATTGTTGGGCAACAACCTATCTGGGAAGCCAGGTACGACCTCGGGAATACGATCGATCCGATTTTCAGGGTACAGCCAGGCACTCCGGAGTTCATTCAGCCTTCGCGCAGCGGTCTCGATTGCCTCGGCGGCGGGGTGTGCTCTTGCCTCGGCGACCGGAAGATTAGGCGTCATTCCGGCCGGAAAAGGAAATGTGGCAAACGTGCTCGTATGCGTATACCTCGGCCGATCCTCCAAATCGGAGCCTTTGCGCAGCGCCCACGCCTCGTGAAATCGACTGTGGAGCAAGCCAAAAATCAAGTCGTCGGCTCTGGGTACAACGATGAGGTTCTTATCGGGCAAAACAGGATACGAGAGCCACACAAAGAGCCGATACTGAGCCGTTTCTGGGGTGACTATGTATCGCGGCAGCGCCGCAATCTTCTTGCGCATGCCCGGACGCGGCCAATGTGGCTCCCACCAACGTGGTCCGGCTCTGTCTCCCAATTCTTTTCTCAATTGCTGGATCGTCTTTCCGTCTTCGTCCGGCGTGGTTTCGACGTGGCGAAATGGCCTAGTGAAGAGAGAAACGTCCGCCCTTGAGAGACCCAAAGGAAAATCGATGAACCAAAAATCGCGAGGACGGCCAGTTACATCATCGCCGTTCCAGTATGGCTTTAGCACCTCGGCGTTGGTCCGCCCATTTGGGTTAGTCGGCTCTCGCATCCAAGCGCGTGCGATCTCCCCCGGCACATCAAAGGGGCCGCTCTTTTGAATGCCGAGATAGGCTCCATTCTTGTTTTCATGGAGCGGCCTTGCCAACGTGAGATTTAGACCCGAGGTCAGGTCCGGGTTAATCGAATTAACTTGAGCGCCATTCAATCGGACCTCAAGGTCGTCGGCGTTACCAAAGCAGATCAGCGAAACGTCGACCGCCGCGCCATCGACGGTCCATTGCTCCTCGTTCCATGCCTCATAAATCCGGGTAGTCGCAGCAATGCGTTTCACTACCGGCAGATTGGTATTTTTTCTGATCGAATTGGTAGCAACTAGGCCTGCGCGCTGGACCACGCCTCTCTCGATAAGCTCGCGGGCGCGCTCAAACCAATAGCAAACAAGGTCGGTAAAGCCCGGCAGCCGTCCCTCGTACAGCGCGCGGATTGCCTCTGTTTGCGTTACCCCCAAGCGACGCTTCATGAGTTTGGCGCCTAGGTATGGAGGGGGTTGCCAATGATAACGTCTGCATCGGGCCAGGGCGCGTGCCGTCCGTCGTCGGTGATGATCGCATTGCGGCATTCGATGTTGGTGAGCGGCCGCAAGATAGGTTGGCGGCCGACATTGAAGCCGCTGCGACGCATCCACTGAATTTCGCCGATCCACACAGAAACTCGGGCGAGTTCGGCGGCGTATGGATTGATCTCTATACCCAGCAGGGCTTCCGGGCCGATCGAGGGAAAACTGCGGGGAAAGCCTAACAACTCCGCCTCCACCGCAACGCGGCGCTCGATGTTTTTCAGTTCAACGAGGGCGAGGTAGAGAAAGTTGCCCGACCCGCATGCCGGGTCCAGCACGCGCAACGATCGCAGCTTTGCCTGAAAAGCCTTTAACTCGCCTTCCGCTTGAACCTGAGCATCGATCAGCGCCTTATCCGCCGCCCGCAAGCTTGCTCGAACAGCATCGAGGTTCCGAACCCTCCGTTGCTTCGGGAGGGCTTCAAAAAGTTCGAGTTGCGGCCGTGCGGAAAGATGCGATCTAACCGCGCGAATCTCCTCCCCCAGTTCTGGAAATGAGGAGGCATTCTCAATCGCGCTTTCAACCTTGCGCTGTGCCGGATCGAGATAGTTGCTAATTCCTGATCGGACATGTTCCCATTCGTTCAAAAGCGGCTTTGTGATCACCGGCTCGATGATCATCATTATCTTTTCGCGATCTGTGTACTCCGACCCAGTTTCGGAACGCTTATTTGGGTCTAAGCCTCGCACAAACAGTGTCCCGAAAATCGAAGGATCAACCTCACTCCAATCGAGTTCGGCCGCACGCAGGCAAATCGTAATGTCGTCGGCTTCTAGGTCGAGGCTTTCGCCATCATCAAACAGACCGCCATTGAACCATTCGATCTGCTCAAATCCGACCAACCCTCCGTCCTTCATTGCAGTAAACAGCGTGGAGGCGTGCCGGCGAAATTTGGAGGGCTCGCTCTTGGCAGCCTGCAACATCCGCAAGAACATCTTATTAGGCAGCAGTTCGGCGTCCTCTGCGAACATGCAGAACACCAATCGGTTCACGAAGTGCGCGACGACTGTCGGATCGTGGCCGCGATCTCGGAGTCTTTGAGCGAGTGCGGCAAACTCCGCAGCCGCTTCTTCGGTCAACGTCTGTCGTGTCTTGCCCGGCTTGAGCCGTTCCGGGTCGGAAAAGACCCATTTCAACTTCTGCCGAACATCGGGATCGCGCAAGTCGTCAAGCGAGAACTCGTGGACGATAGAGACGCTGTTGGTCCAGTTCGTGTGGATTTCAAAGCGGTCCATATCGCAGACGACCAGCAGGGGCGGATTTTCGAGCGCGAGGGCGTATTGTTGCAGTTGGGCGAAAGCCGCTTTGAGGTCCTTCCGCTTGCCCTTGTACTCCCAGCCGAAATGGTCGCGCTTCCAGACGTCGGCCCAGCCATCATCGCCGGTTGTCTTGGTCGCACCGCGCTCAAAGGCGTACCACTCGCCCTTCGAATCAACGTCCGTCGGCGCCGGCTCGTCCAGCATTCGGCACAGGTCGATGAAATGGGATTGAGCCGCTGCGCGCTCTTTCAGTTCGACGGCGTTCCATTTCTTGACGAATTCATCGGGCGTCAATTCGGCTGCCCCCCAAGCGAACCTGAAAGCATTATCGTAATAGTTGCATCAACACGGACGCGCCAAGGCAGGTCAACCCCTCCGTTAGTTCCCCACAGAGCATTTCGATTGAACCAATGATCAACGCGATCCGCGCCTCCGGGTTTTGGGCCCACGATCTTACGGAGTTGCATTGCAGGAACTAACCCGGAGCGTCTCTGGTAGATCTACTCCGTTCGGAATCCACCCGATTTCTCCGGTCGGCCATTTCGCCCACCGCCATCCTGTGTAGGGGCTCACCAGCCAAGCGCCGGGACGACAGTCTGCAAGCCGGTGACGTGCACCGTTTACATCAATCATTGCCTTTGATCCGCGCGGCCGGTTCTCGTGAAGATAAGGAAGCTCGAACAGAACCGTGGGAATGGGCACCTCATCTATCGGCGGCAGCGTTTCTTTGGCGGCGCCGTGCCGCCCATCCATCCATTCCACATAGGCGAGAACATCTTGTGGCACTGGTGACCAAGGCACGCTGGCCGAGGTCACATCGGTTGGTGGGTTATTGGTGTTTGGCGAGTCGTCGGAACTAGGTGGCTCTTTTGGTGGCAATGTTGCCCTCGATCGGTTCGCGCAATGCGAAAGCCCGGCAGTAACAGACTGCCAGGCGAGCGCAAATACAACCTCGGATGAAAGCGCTATTTTGGTCCTCAACTTCGAGAGCGTCCATCCCGGCAGAATACGGAACGCTGCTGATTGTATGATTGGGGCGGCGCGCGCTTTGATCAGCGGGAGCGTTTTGGCAGCTTTGGGAGCTTGTCCGGGTTGAATGTTGGCGGCGGCAGGCTGGGTTCTGGCGCCGTTCCCCTTAAGGCGGTAATTTCAAAGGAAGTGCCATTCTCCTATCGGTAGTCTCGTTGTATTGTCAGGAGCAAGCAACTGGGGGGATAAGCGCGTGGAAGGTGAAGCAGAGACGGCAGAGTCGCCGGAGGCATTTCTTACGACATTGGGAGAAAGCCTGAAGCAGAGAGAAGGTGTCGATGCCGGCCTGGCGGATATCCTAAAGACGCACATCCTGAAAGCGGTGCCCGCGCAGAACGCCGTCGCTCAGGCCAAGGACGCCGTCCTGAAACTCGCAGGCGAACGTGCCAATCCTCCGAAGCCGGAGGTGGCCAATGGCTGACCCTTACTTCCTTCAGTCCTTGGGACTTTCCGGGTTCCGCGCGTATCTCCAACCGAAGACGTTCGATTTCAGCAAGAAGCGCTGTCTGGCGATCTTCGCGCCGAACGGAAGCGGCAAGTCCAGTGTTATCGATGCGCTGGAATTCATGTTCTCCAAGGATGGCACACTCGAACGGCTCGGGCAGCGCACAATCAACAACCAGGCCGGCCCCGTCGCACTGGCGCACAATCTGGCGGAGGAGGCGAAGATCGCTCCGGCGGTCACGATTGGCTTCGTCTCGGGCAAGGATGCCACCAACGGCAGCCGATCGGCGATAGGGGCGAAGCGGCCGATGCCGGCAGTGGCCACGACTGTGAACGCCTGCTTTGCGGTGCCACCAATCATCCGCGGGCACACGCTGCGCACCTTCGTCGAAATTCATACGCCCGAACAGCGCTACGCGGATGTCGCCAATTGGCTGCAGCTCGGCCCGCTGGTCGAGGTGCAGAAGAATATTCGCGCGCTGCGCACGCAGGTGAAGGCGGCCTCGGAGGACGGGACGGCACTGCAGCGTGTAGACACCCAGCTTACTAGGGAGACGGCCCAGGTGGTGAAAGCCTGGGATTCGGCGGCGATACGTGCTTACGCCAACATGTCGGTCTTGGCTCCACTCGACGCGGCGCTAGTGCTGGCGGCGCTGACGGCTGGCGATCCGGCCTATCTTGAGCTGGAAGCGCGCGCTAAGGCCGAAGAGAACAAGATCGGACTTGCAGGCCTGCGTCAGATCCGCAATGCGGCGGCCGCCTTGTGGACGGAGGTAACGGACGCGGAGAGCGGCGAGAACGTCGCCAGCGGCGCGATTCCGACCTTTGATGCGGCCGTGGGAGCGCTGTCGGCCGCGGTCGCGGAGGAAGCGGAAGAGCGCGGCAAGGCAGCGAGCACCATGTTTCAGGCTTTGTGGAAAGCCGCGGAGCCGCTTTTCGCCGAAGGTGCACCGGCCCCTGCTGTATGCCCGGTCTGTGAAACGCCCGTAACTGAGACGGCGGCGGGCAGCGCCGAGGCGATCCGGGGGCATATCGCCAAGCATCTGGAAGAGCTGGCCGATTATGCCGCCGCCAAGAAGGTGCTCGACGCGACCAAGACTGCGGCGACCAAAGCTCATACCCAATTGGTGGCGGCGTTGCCGGGGCTTATTGGCCTCGTCGGCGACGATGAAGCGGAACTGAAAGCCGATCTCATCGCGTATCAAGCCGGCATAGCCGGCTGGCCTCAGGCTGGCGTGCCGGCCTCGGCCGATATCGTTGCGTCGATCGCCAAGCTGCTCGCTGCGCTCGATCAGGCCATCGTCGACATCGAGTCGAAGCAAGGCGACCACACCTATATCAAGGCCAAGACGAAGATCGATCGGTTGCTGGAGCTACAGAGCGAGCGGGACCTCGCCCTGCGGATGCGAGCTCAGCTGGGGAAACTCTCCGACGCCTTAACGGCGCAGGCGACGATAATCTCGGCCGAGATCCGCAAGAAGGTGCAGGCCCTGCTCGACAAGCTTCAGACGCCGATGAACGACATCTACGAGCTGATCCAGGGCGCTGGCGCCGCGCCAATCCGGTTGGAGCTGCCGGCGGAAGACGACACGAACCAGCAGCGGCTCAACCTCTTGATCGATTTCGCCAAGAATCGCACTGGCGTGCAACCGGGCGGCTATTTGAGCGACTCACAGATCCATTCGGTGGCGCTGGCGTTGCGGATGGCAGCGATCCAACAGTTTAACGTCGGCGCCCCCATCATCGCGCTGGATGACATCGTTACCTCCTACGATGCCGATCATCGGCGCACCATTGCAGGGCTCATCGCCACCATGTTTGGTGGCAGCCAAATCCTGATTGCCACCCACGACGAGCGGTTCTTCAACTATTTGAAGGACCAGCTCGAGGCAAAGGCGTGGCACTTCACCCGGATCATTGGCCTCGATCCGGCCTACGGGCCGCGTTTCGCCGACCACAAGGTAAGCGACGAGATGATCGAGGCGCGTTGGGCTGCGGGCCAGTCGGCGGCCAACGAGATGCGCCAAGCCGAGGAAGAATGGCTTCTCGGCGTCTGTCGGGATTTCGGGGTCAGTGTGCGGATCCGGCCGCTGGAGAGGGCCTATTCTTACGAACGCAGCGAGTTGGCCTCTGCGCTTGCCGGTCTGCTCAAGGATGCCAAGCTCGCGCCTGCGCTGGTGCCGGGGGTCAACAACCGCTTCCTCGACAGCTTGGTGAAGGGCGAGATCGAGAATTTTGGCAGTCACTTCCAGGACGGGCTTTATGGCGACGGCTCGATAGGCGACGAGAAGGCGCGCTGGGAGGAGTTCAAGGCTTTCCGCAGCCAGTTCGCCTGCAAGAAGTGCAGCCGGAGAAAGTTCCAGAGGCCTTTTACTCTCAAAAAGCCAGTATGCGCGCATGATGGTTGCGAGGCGCAGTTCGAGTTTGCGGTAGTACCGGCAGGGGTGGCTTGATGGGAGGGCGTTCAAAACCCGTGGAGCTGGCGACGCGCAGCTTCGAAAAGCAGGGCGACGCCACGGCTTTCTTCAAGGCCATGCTTAACCGCTACCGGCCCGGTGAGCGGGTGAGTGACGAGGATGGCCTCGACGTTGCGGCCCTTCTCGAACGCCACACTGAATATCTCGCCAAGGTGGGCTGTGGCGTTAGCCATTTCCAAGTCATGATGACCGAGCATGGGACGCAATGCTTCCGGATCATCCGCAGGGATGGCAGCGGCACGGATTTCTCCTATCCGCACTGCATCTCCCAGCGACCACCAAGCCGTAAGCAGGAGGTCGCCCAAGCCTTTCGACGTACGGTGCGCTTCGATCTCTACAAGGCCCGCGATAATTTCTTCGCTACCCATAGCGGTTCTGACGGTCTGGTTTCCTGTGCCGTTACAGGCGAACGCATCGCGCGGGACGAGGCGCATATGGATCACCGTCCGCCAATGACCTTCGAGGTCATCGTGACGACGTTTCTCTGCGGGCGCGGCCTATCGCTCGATGATGTGCCGCTCACGACAGCCAAGGATGATCAAGTCTCGCCTGAGGTGACGGATGACGCCTTGAGCGAGGCGTTCCGAGCCTACCACGCTGGGATCGCGCGGCTCGATTTTGTGCGGAATACGGTCAATTTGGCCCAAGCCAGTCGGCATCGGCTGAGGGACGGTCGGATCACGCTGACAGGATAGCCACTACCGGCCACGAGAGTTTCGCCGCGCTTTCTTGTCTCACGTGCACTGAGAAAATACGAGGTCGAGCTTCGAGAAGGATAGTAATGGGCGAAACTTGGGGATTTCCAAGCCAACGACTTGTGATAAAACCTCTGCTATATATTTCTTGGTCAGAGGAAACGTCACCGTCCATGCCATCTGCCAGCGTCCAGCGGCTTCGTGCGATCGATCTCCTGAAGACCCGGGGAATGCTCCGGCTGAAGGACTTCGTCGCCGAAGGCATTGGCCCGGAGACATTGGCCCGTCTTGTCCGGGAGGAGGTAGTCGTCCGCCCGGCACGTGGCCTCTATCAACTCCCGGACGCCCATGTCGAGGCTGCTCATACACTGGCTGAGGCGGCGGTTCTAGTTCCAAAGGGCGTAGTTTGCCTGACCTCAGCCCTCCAATACCACGAACTGACGCTGCAGATGCCATCGGCTGTATGGATGGCGATCGACCGTGTCGCCTGGCGGCCCAAGATCGAATATCCCGCTATTCGATTCGTGCGCTTCACTGGATCGGCACTGACCGAAGGAGTTGAGCGTCACCGCATCGAGAATGTTGACGTTCCCATCACGAATCCGGCGAAGACAATTGTCGATTGTTTTCGCTACCGGACCAAGATTGGCCTCGACGTCGCGATGGAGGGGCTGCGCGAGGGTCTCCGCCGTCGCCGATGCAAGCCGGATCAGCTCTGGCGTTACGCGCGCAAGGCGCGGGTCTGGTCGGTCATGCGCCCTTACGTCGAAGCAATGGTGTCCGATGGCGCGTGAGCCGCGCAACATCGGCGCATCAGTGCGAGCGCGACTCCTCGATCGGGCACGTGCCGAACGATCGGATTTCCAGATTCTGCTGACGCGCTATGCGCTTGAGCGCCTGCTCTATCGGCTGAGCGTGTCACCACACCGCGACCGCTTCATCCTCAAAGGTGCGATGCTCTTCGTGACCTGGGTCGCCGATCCGTTTCGGCCTACGCGCGATCTGGACCTGCTTGGCAATGGCGACAGCGACGCCGAGGCCATTGCCGAAACCTTCCGGGCCATTTGTGCGCAACCCGTCGCCGATGACGGGGTGACGTTCGATATCGCCGCGCTGATGGCGGCCCCGATCCGTGAGGAGGTGGAATATGGTGGCGTGCGGGTTCGCACAACGGCAACCATCGCCGGCGCGCGTATTCCGATCCAGGTCGACATTGGTTTCGGCGATGCCATTACACCCGCGGCGGTCGAGATCGACTATCCCACCCTGCTGGACGCCCCAACGCCGCACCTTCGCGCATATCCGGTCGAAACGGTGGTGGCCGAGAAATTCGAAGCGCTTGTAACGCTCGGCGTGGCCAATAGCCGTCTCAAGGATTTCTATGATCTTTGGGTGATCTCCCGAACATTCGAGCTTCGCCGGGCTGCCCTTGTCGAGGCAATTCAGCGGACCTTCGAAAGACGCGGAACGGTCCTCCCATCCGTTGTGCCGGTTGGTCTGACCGATGAATTTGCAGAAGCATGGGCCGCTCAGTGGCGCGCCTTCCTAGGCCGCGACCGTATGGCAGCAGCACCAGCTGCTTTCGCCATTGCCGTTGCCGATCTTCGCCTCTTCTTGATGCCGCTGGTCGTCGGCTTGGAGGAAGAACGAATTTGGCCGCCGAGCGGGCCGTGGTCGCCGGGAGCAGCAATCGATGAGGCGTAGCGGGACGATAGAATTGCTCCGTTCCGCATGGCGCGATTGACGAAGAAAAGAGCCGTGATCGCGGTTTGGGGGGACGAATGGATAAGAAGCACTTTTATCGCGTGGAGGTGGACGAATTACCTGATGCGCGGCAGCCACAGTCGGCAGATCCAGATTTCTGGAACGATTGGACGCGGAGCGTCGATTGGGATGCAGTTTCGAAAGCATGGTCGGGTGCTGCTCCGGCACGACTGCCGGAGGAAGAATGATCCGTATTCTGCACACGGCTGATTGGCATATCGGTCAAACTTTACGCGGGTTCTCTCGGGAGCATGAGCACCGCAAAGTGTTTGAGCGGCTCGAAGAGATCGTCGTAGAGCGGGATGTCGATGCTCTCGTCATCGCCGGCGACGTGTTTGACAGCCAAAATCCCTCCGGGGAAGCGCAGCAGCTCTTCTATAATACGCTCGTGCGGCTGAGCCGCGCGCATCCGCGCATGGCTATGGTGATCGCTGCCGGCAACCATGATGCAGCTGGTCGGTTGGAAGCGCCGCGGCCTCTGTTGGAGGCATTCAACATCCGCGTCGTGGGCAATGTGCTGCGGCGTGAAGGGCGGGTCGAGGCTGCACGTCATCTCGTTCCTATCGCTGACACAAGTGGTTCGGTGGCTGCTCATGTGCTTGCAGTCTCCTACCCAACTGCAGCCTGCCTTCCGAACTTGACGCGGCTGGATGATGCAGCAGGCTCGCCCGTCATAGCCGGCGTGCGGAGCCTCTATGCCGAATTGGTCGATACGTTACGGGGACCGATAGATGGTCTACCGTTCGTTCTAACGGGACACCTCCACGTCGCGGGCGGCATCGAGTCGGAAGGCGCGGAGCGAAGAATTCTAGTCGGCGGCCAGCATGCCGTGCCGCACGACGTGTTCCCGGCGGACGCAAGCTACGTGGCGCTTGGCCACTTGCATAAGGCTCAGGCTATCGGTCGTGATACCGTCCGCTATTCTGGTTCACTGATCCCTTTGTCGGCGACGGAGATGCCTTACGCGCATGGGGTCACTCTTGTGACCCTCGACGGAACAACGGTTCTATCCGAACATATCCCGATTGACCGGCCAGTTCCCTTCGTCCGCCTTCCTGAGGCGGGAGATATGCGTTTGAGCGAACTTGGCGATCATCTGACAGCAATGAACCTCTCATCGGAGCTGCCGGTTCATGAACGGCCATTCGTCCAGGTGAGGCTTGCCCGCGAAGGGTTATCGCCTGGGTTCAGAGAGGAGGTCGACCGCATTGCGGAGAGTTTTCCGGTGCGCATCGTCGATACCCGTGTCGCGGCAATACCCGGGGCGTTAAATGACGTAACCCTCGCCGATCCTATGATCCGGCTTGCGGAAAGAGATCCGGCGGATCTGTTCAAGCTCGCATTTGAATGCACCTTCGGCGTGGCCCCCCATGCCGCGCATCTGGATGTCTTCCACCGCGCACAGGGGGAGGCATAGCCATGCGGATCTTGGCTATCCGCGGCGAGAATCTGGCAAGTCTTGGTGCTCCCTTCGAGATTGATCTTGCCGCAGAGCCTCTCGCAGGTTCCGGCCTCTTTGCCATCACTGGCGAGACCGGCGCCGGGAAATCGACCATCCTGGACGCGCTCTGTCTCGCACTCTATGGCGAATATCCGCGCGTCTCCGTCGGTCGACGGGAGAATGCGCCCGATCCCAGCGGGGAGGCGATTTCAATTCATGATGGCCGGGCGATCCTGCGCCGAGGCGCCGGTAGCGGATATGCCGAGGTAGACTTCGTCGGGCAGGATGGCGAACGCTACCGCGTCCGTTGGGAGGCCAATCGGGCGCGGGGCCGAGCAAATGGACGGCTTCAGAATGAGCAGCGCTCGCTGTATCGACTTGACGACGGCAGCGCGGTGGCGACTGGCAAGACTCAGGTCCGTGAAGCGGTGGAGACGAGAACCGACCTCACATTTGATCAGTTCCGGCGAACGGTGCTCCTCGCTCAGGGCGAGTTCGACGCCTTCCTGCTCGCCGCCGAGAGCGAGCGCGCGGAATTGCTGGAGAAGATCACAGGTACTGAAATCTACGCAGCGATCTCGATCCGCGTTCATGATGGCACGGAGGCACGACGAAGAATTGTCGCGCAACTGGAGCAGCGCCGAAACGACATCGGGCTTCTTGATGACGAAGCCATGCAGGCGCTGTTGGGCGAGCAAAGTCAACTTGCCTTAACCGTCGCCCAAAAAGGCGCGGCGCGCGATCAACACAGCGAGCGGTTGGATCATTTCAAGCGCGTCGCCGCAGCTCGCAGCGATCTCGCACTGGCCGAGGCTCAGGCGATTGCAGCGCGTGCGACACGCGACGCAGCTCCTGATGAGTATCAATCCCTTGCCGAGTTCGATCTCGTCGAGCCGCTTCGTCCGCTAGCGGGTGATTTTCAAAACGCACGGCGGACGGCAGCGGAGGCCAAGACCCGTCTCGACGGTTTGCTTGTTGCACGCGAGGAAGCGCGGACACTGGACGCGACGTCTACAATGCAACTGGCGGACACAGTAAGTGCCAACGTAGCGGCAGAAGGCTTCCTCAAGAACTTCAGCCCCCTTTGGAGCGAAGCCGAAAGGCTCGACACCGAGCTGGCGACAGCCCGGATCGAGTTTAATGATGCGATGGAAAAATCGCAGCAAGCGGAAGCGACACTGCGCGATAAGGCCGATGCGCTGGCCAGGATTGATCTGACTCTCAATCAGACATCAGAGTTACACCGTACGACGGTTGCGCGGCTAGACGGTCAATCAGATCGCCTTCTGCTCGTTGATCGTCTTAGCGATGCGATGGAGTTGTTGGCGAAGCGGGGAGCGCTCAAACGGGAGCACGCCGCAGCCACGTTGGCGGTCATTGGAGCGGAAGAAACAGCTGCGCGATTGCAAAGTGAAATTTCCGTGCTGTCGGAAAGGCTCACCGAGGATCGCGAGCGAAAGGATGGCCTAAGTCGTGAAATCGGTGATCGTAGAGGCCGTCTTGCGGGCATCGACGAGGCGGCGTTGGACGAACGGGACATCAGTCTGCAACGCGCGCTTGAGACTCTGCGTGAGGCAAGTGCCGTCTGCGAACAGCACAATCGGGCGTCGGCAGATCTAACGCGCCGGCTGACCGAGCACACGCTAGCGACCCAGGAGGTGAGCGCGGCGAAAAGCCAAATCGTTGAGGCCGAAGCGGACCAGCTCCGTGATCGGACTGCGCGTGCGGAAGTTGTTCCAATCGCAGAGCTCGCCGATGAGGCGGTCTCATCTGTGGCCATCCATCTGCGCAGCCTGCTGGCCCCAAATTTGGCCTGTCCGGTGTGCGGCAGCACCAATCATCCGCACCTTGCACACCCCAGCGCACTAAACGAAATGGCTGCCAGGCTTCGCCGCCGGCGGGGAAGAGCTTGATACGGCGCTGGCTGCAACTGGCCACCGTTTAGACGCGGCCACGCGCGCGCTCTCCGCCGGAGAGGCGCGCCAGGCGGAGACAAATCGCGGAATCGATATGGCGCGCGGACAAGTTCTGGCTGCCAACAGCGCTTATGGCGAACAGTGGTCATCGCTGAACGATCTCTGCACGAAGGCTCAGATCGAGGGGGGTGCACCTCCCGTTCTCGATGACCAGACTGCGTCGAAACTGGCTGCCCTCATCTCAGTTGCGATCGCAGAACGGCTGGCCGTTGCGTCTCCGATCGCAGACGCCCGGCGTCTTCGGACAGAGATCGACAGGTTGCAGCGGGAGCATCACGCGCTCGGTGAGGCGATCGAGACGATTACGCAGTCCATCGACCAAAGACGTTCTGATTTCCACGCTGCGCAATTGAAGACAACTGAGTACACGGTCCAGACGGCGGGCCTTGCTGAGCGCCTCATTTCAATTCGCCGCGAAATCACGCCGTTTCTTGCTGCCGCGGGTCTGGCAGTCGATGATCTCAATGTCGATGCCGCCGGCGTTGGCGTTACGCTATCAACAGTCGCGGCGGAGTACGCTCGCCTGCGCGAACGGGTTGGCCAACTTGAAATGACGCTCCAGCATCTGGCGCCCGAGCGTGCAGCGGCGGGCGCCTCGCTTGAGCACGCGCGGGCACAGGTGACGGCAACCGCACTTCTTCTCGATCAACGTCGCATGGCCGAGGGAGAGAAGACGCGTGCCAGAGCTGAACTCCTCGATGGCGAGGCGACAGCGAGCCACCGGGCTAGGATCAATGAGGCTTGCCGGATCACTCGTGAGGCGCTCGCTCGTGCGCGCGAGACGAGATCTGCCACCGATGCAACGTTCCAGGCGGCTGGGGCTCGTTGCGACGAAGCCGCTGCTGGATTGGAGATCGCCAACGGCCGTAACGCTCTAGCCGAAGAAGCATTCAACGCGGCCTGCCTGAATATTGCTCGCTCGTCGGATCAGGTTGCCGCGCTGATCGCAACCGACCCATCATTCGGCAGAGCGTTGCGGCTCCGAATTCAGGAGATCGACCGAGGCGTGAACGATGCCGGCACCGCAGTGCTTACGCGCCAGAACGACTTACACCGGGCGTTGGAAGGGTTCGACGCGCCCACTGATGCCGAGGCGTTGACCGCAGTCATCGCGGCGTTGGCAACTGAAATCGGAGACTTGCAACAACGGACCGGCGTACTTGCCGCGGCGCTCGCGCGAGACGACGAGGCCCGCCGCGCCGCCGCGAACCTATCTGCGGAAGTCGACACTGCGAAAGCGGAACTCGCAATCTGGCAGGCTGTCGACGATGCTGTCGGCTCGGCCAGCGGTGATCGTTTCCGTCGCTTTGTGCAGGGCATCACGCTCGACCACATGGTGCAATTGGCGAATGATCACCTCCATGCATTGACCCCGCGCTATTGGCTCGCGCGGGGGGCCGCATCCGATCTCACGCTGCATATCATTGATCGCGACATGGGCGACGAGGTCCGCGGCACCCGAAGCCTGTCAGGCGGTGAGCGGTTCTTGGTCTCCCTTGCGTTGGCGCTGGCTTTGTCAGGTCTCGAAGGCCGATCGTCCTTTGTCGATACATTGTTTATCGATGAAGGCTTTGGATCGCTCGATGCGGAGACGCTCGACTTAGCAGTAGATGCGCTGGAGACCTTACAGGGCAGAGGTCAGAAGGTTGGCGTCATCACGCACGTCGCTGCCATGATCGAGCGAATCGTCGTGCAGGTTCGCGTAGAAAAGCGTGGCGCTGGGCGATCGGAGATTAGAGTTTCTGATGGCATGAGTGCAACATGGCCTGCCACAAGTAGCGCGCAATAGTATCAGGAGAAGCGGCCTCGGCGCGTTCAGATCGGAAGAGGGGATAGATGGAGAAGTATCATATCAAGCTGACCGAGAGCGAGGCCGCGATACTCGCGAAGATAGATCTTAAGGAATCTCATCGCAATCATGATGAGGGCCACGCAGCTTATAAAGCCAATGCGCAGCCGATCCTCGCCTTGCTCCAATCTCTGAGCGACAGGTCCGCGATTCCACAACAAAGGATGAATTACTGGAATGACCCCCGATACCACCAGGGGAGGATCAAAGCTTCGCGAAAAGGCCTATTCGAGAGAAATGGCTGCAGAGGCGCTGACATCTATACACATCCGCATTTTATTCGCCATCTTCGCTATTTTCTCTTCGGCGCCGAGCTTCCTGACGAGATAATCCTCGCGTTTGAGGAGAAGGTCGGAAATCCGCAGTGGGTAACCTCCAGTGACATCGTTCCGATCGGCAAGTTTGCCCGGGACCTTACCCGCCAATACCGTCTGGACAAGACGGATGCTCCGGAGGAGTTCTTCAAATTGTGCCTCGACATTGGACTCAGTTTAACGACGGCCGTGAGCGTCATGCGGTCGGTCAAACAAATTCGATAGAATATGGACAAACCGACCTTGTACTATGTCTGGGGGCAGGACCGGATACCGGTCGTACTGCGGCGGACGGGAAGGGCAGCGCTTGCGCGTTTGAATTCCCTTCGCGGAAACGGATCGCCAGTGGCTTCGGAATGATAGGCGAACGTCGCCCGTTTGGATTGCCGGCAAGAAATCCGCGTTAATTCGGCTCCAGTCGAATTTGTAGATCGGCGAGATCGTCAGCACGTGTGTCGGCTCCCATAAGGGTCTGGAGGTAGTCCAGCAGATCGTCCTGCCGGGGCTGGCCGAAGGCCAGACGATAGACAGTGAGACTGCGTTTCAGCCACGCGAGGCGCGTGACCTCGCGGCTGAAGGGCAGCATCGGCACATACCGTTCAACACGCACAGAGCCTTCATAGATCCAATAGGGAATGAGGTCGGTGTTAACGGCGGCTTCGGATCGCGCTTGCTCGAACATCCGCTTCCAAGGGTCATCCGGCGCATGGCCATTGCCTCGAACAGCGCTGGCTTGGCGCTCCGCGAGGTTGAGACGGACCGCGTGTCCCTTGAAGCGATGAACGCGCCCTTCGCGCTGCTCTAGGTCGACGGGGTTGCCCGGAAGATTCCAATGGTAGACGCGGTAGCAATAGGGGTGGAAGTCTAGTCCCTCCTGACCGACAGAGGTGGTGGCGAGAACGAAGGGCCGAAAGGGGGAATTGAAGGCATCCCTCACGCCGCCGAGACGCGCAACGGTGCCTTCCTCGTCCCGATAGTCGGCGAGCCGCATTGCGAAGCGGCCGCGCATCTGGAACTTTCTGATGGTGAGGCTGTCGCCTTCAATCCGGAGATCATCGACGTCGATCTGCGAGGGACGGATGGACAAGGCTGTGGCCATCGCGCGGGCGACTCCCGCCGCCCGGTCTTCCGGTGACCGAGCGCCCAGGCCTTCCGCATCGACAAGATAGTGAGCGTATTCATCCAGGACGGCCTGGAGGTTCTGGTCGACGCCATAGGTCAGAACGCGATGCCAGTAGCGATCTTCGGCGCCTCGCCGCAGCAGGGCGACGGCGTCGTGCTGATTGAACAGCGTGCGGAAGGCCCAAGCGACTTCGGCGGCGGCGCTTAGCAATCGTGGGTCGTCCCACGCAAGCTCCGGCGCGATCCGGCGCAGGGCGCGCAGCGCACACACCGCTGGACTGCCCAAGGCGACGTCCACGAGCAGATCCCGCAGATCATCGGCAAGAGCACCAAAGTCGCGCTTCTTCGCTGCGCTGCTCAATTCAAGGACGTGTTCGCGGAAACCCTCCTCACTGGCCAAAGCTGCCATGCCTCCCGGCGCCGAAAGCCAAGCGCTGGCACGCGAGCCTAGCAGATCGTCAATTACAGCGGGGATGGCCCATTCGGCGACCGGGGGCCCACTATCCTGGACGGCGGATTGCCTGAGTGCCTCAAGCGCCGGTTCGAGGCGATTGGCAACGGCCTCGCGCATCGCTTCCTGTGACAGCGGTCGGTCCCGTTTGGCGAAGACCGAGAGCGGATCGGCGATCTCGGCCAATTTGGGAGACGGATAGATCAGCAGGAGCACCCTCAGTCCAGCCAATCGGCCCTGGTCTTGCCGAAACTGCAATGGCCGCAAGCGATGCTGCTCGAAATAGTGCCGGCCGGAGTCGCCGACACCCATGCGCCGTTCCGCCTCATAGGACAGGAGCGCAGCGATGGCGTCGGGCACCATGGACCAGGAGGAGAAGATAAGCGCCTTGGTTAGCGGCGGTTCCGATCTCTGGGCACCGTAGTAGGGCATGGCCGCGGGAATCCAGAGATTCTGTTCGAGGCCAGAGCCGAATATGTCGTCCATGATAGCGCGCATGCGGCCGTTGGCCGGGTCGAGCGGGGCGTAAGCATCGAGCGCGTCGTGATCGAGCATCGCTGGGCGGGCAGCCAGGATCGCGTTGCGGAGCGCGACGGAGGGCGCATGCATCTTCTCCTCCAACAGGCGCTTCAGGCTGTAGTGCCGCATGAAGTTGAGAAGATAGGGCGCTGATTTCCAATACTCTATGATCTCCGGAGCATCGAGCGCGCGCGCCACATTCGAGACGGCTGCCGCCTGCGCGAGATCGGCCGGGGCCACCGAGACGGTGATGGACGGCTCGCCCATCATGGAGTCACGCTCGACTGTGCTGGCGACGCGCTCGGTGCGCGCAATCACCCGGCGCAACCGTTGCTCGATTGTTTTGCGCGCCTCGACCGCAGCGGCATGTGACGCGGGTAGGCCGTGGAGGAAGCCCCGGAAGGCGCGCATCTCGCGCGCCAGCATCCCAGCTACCTCCGGCCCCTTCTCACGGCCGTAGAGGAAACTCAGCGTCTCCAGAAAGTCCTGATAGTGATCACCTTCGTCCGGCTCGTCGCCAGCAAGGGTCAGCATGCGATAGGGAGTGGCCGACAGGAGCAGGGTTCGCGCGGCGTGACCGTCGCTGCCGGAATAGTCGAACAGCTCGCGTGCCAGGATCGCGGCGTCGCTGTCGCCGTGTAGAAGATCGCGGAAGCGCTGAAACTCGTCCATGATGATCAGATCGGGCTGAAGCGCATCCACGCAGGCGTGGGACAGCTTCGCGCGCAGCCTCGCTACGAGGCTATTGCGCGGTTGGGTCATTTCCGTCGGATACTCGTCCCGGCGGCGCGGGAACATCTCGCAAACGCGCTCCAATTCCTGGAAGAGATCGGAATCGGCCTGCACATCGCGGCGGAAGCGTTCGATGATTCGCGTGTCGACGCCCTGAAGAGTCAGGCTGTCGACAGCTCGGTTCCAACCGTCAATGCCGGCGGTGACCTGCAACAGATTATGAAGGCCGCGCGGACGGGAGACGAGATCGTTCAGCACGTGCAGCAACAGGGCGCGCTCTTGCGTGACGCCGGTCGCCGATCGGAGATCGAATGTGGTGCCGGGAGTAAGGCTGATGAAGTTGACTTTGTTGGCGTCTAGCCCCGCTTGGTCCCGTAGTTGTAGCGGTATCAGGGTCATTCGGGTCGGCAGGGCCAATTCGCGGCGCCCGAGGACGTTCAGTCGGTTCAGGTTTTGCGCGGCAATCGCCTGGTTCGAGCAAATGTACAGGATATCGATCCGCCCGACGCTGTCCCAAAGATGCTCGATCATCCGCGCGATGACACCACGGGCGACCATGGTCTTGCCGAGCCCCACCTCGTTGGCCACCAGGAACTGGCGGACAGGATCATCCGACCCGTAGAGCCGGTCGAAAACATAGTCGACGGTACGGCGCTGGAAGGCTTTCAGTGGGGCCAGTGCCGAAGTTGCGCGAAACCGTTCACTCGGCATGCGCGCTCCCCTGAGCTTCGAGCGCAATCCGGAATGTGTCCCAGAGGGTCCGGAACTCGGCTGGAATGGGATCTGCTTCGCTAGGCTCGATAGTCTCCAATCGTGTGATCAACCGTTCGATGGCGCGGAGCTGATCGCCGCCCCGGCAGAAGGCCCGAACCATGTCCTCGAGGAGCGGTGCGTCGTCGGCCATGCGCCACGCGCCGTGACCGGAGCCCTCCTGCGCGGCTAGCGCGGCCGCAAACGGGTCGCCAAGTTCGGAGAGGAGCAGTCGCAAATACCTAAAGAAGGCATCCTTACTGTCGATCACCCAGCGCAGGATAGCGGCGTACCGTTCGGATGGCAGGCCCTCCAGAACGAGGCCGGTGCTGAACAGAATGGAGACTTCGCCATCCTTGTCGGTCAGATGGAAAGCGACGAAACGCGTAAGATCAATCAGCGGCATCGCCCCGAGATCGACCGGTTGGCCCAGCAGCAGTGTTTCAAGGGCATCCTTGCCATGGCCTTCGCCGCGCGTGATGGGCCACGCGCGCAGGCCGCCAATGCCGAGGAGCGGGAGGGGCGCGGAAGGTATCAGCCAGACGCGCCAGAGCAGACAGCCGTCATCGGCCGATTGGGTGCGCTCGCAATGAAGTTTCAAGCTGCTCCGACAAATGTCGCGGCGAGCTGCATCTAGCCGCGCCTCGGCGGCACGCAGGGCTGTATCGACGGCGACCAGTTCATCAGGCACGAAGGGGCGTGTGAGCCGACCAAACCCCTTGTCCCCTAAAATCTCCTCAATGCTGCCGACTCGTGAACGTTTGCCGGTCAGAGTGGCGAAGACCTCCACATTGCTTCCTGACAGAAGAGCAGGGCGCGTGGCGTTCCCGGATCCGACCGTGATCGCCGTATCCCAGCCAAGCTCTGCGATGAAGGCCTTGGCGTGCAGGCCCTGGAGAGCCGTGGTGTCGGTTTCCTCGCCGTCTTCTGTCGCCGCCATCTCATCCAGAACGGCCACCCGGCCGAAACGGGCGAGTGTTGCACCAGGCACTAAAGCAAGTTCATCCGAGCGGCCAATGAGGACGGGCTTCTCTGCACCGGCGAGGTCCGCGAGCATCGACAGTGCTTTGTCGTCACAGAACGGCGAGATCACGCCGAGCCGGGCGCACGGTTCTGGACGCCATTGCTTGCCGCCGAGGCCATTCACAGCGAAGGCGACGCTCTGAAAGAGCTCGGGCAAGTCCCAATCGGTGTGGCGCACGTCCTCGGCAAGTTCTTCGGTGAGGTTGCGCGCGCCATTGGGCAGGCCGGCGGTCGCCAAATCCGGCAGGCGGCGAATGAGATCTGCCAAAGGACGATTGAGCGCCAGCGGCCGTTTAGCGACCACGCCGTCGAGCGTCAAGGCGATGTCCCATGAGCGATCGCGGGTGAGATTGCGCGACAGCACAAGCAGGCGAATGCGAGTCGATTCATCTGCGCGCAAAGGCTTGAAGCGGAGTGCCCATATCTTGGGATGGAAAGCGCCTCCGTTGGGGGCTGCAACCTCCACGATGATCCGTTCAAGCAGCGAGCACAGGCGAGAATGAGGCCGCGTGTGCGCCTGGATGTGTCCGGCATCAGTGAAGACAAGGAGACGGCCGGCAATGCGTTCAGCTCCTTCGAGCAGCGCCAAAGGATGAGTGAGAATATCGTCGCGATTCTCGGCGGCGAACAGCGCCAGGCTAACCGGCACGGCGAGCGCCGTCTCGAAGTCGAGCGAGAAGGTGGTAGCGACGGCGGTGTCGAAGACGTAGCCAGCCGGCGGCTGCAGGTTGGCGCCGTAGAGGGTGCGCTGTTCGGGATCGAGGCTGTGCCTATTCAGCATCGGCCAGATCCCGCAGATGCGATCTCGCTTGGCTCCAGCGAAAGTTGAGACGGTTGACGCCGGAGGCGCCAGTCCAGCGATCGCGCACAGCGTGATTGGCGTAGCGCGATTGGCTGGTCTTCAATCGACGTTCGCGCTCTTCCACGAGCTGCCGCGCTGCGGGCGCCGAAGCAATCTGGGTTGAGTTCTCCACAACCAGTTCGAGCCACTGCATCACGAAGCGCTTGGCTGCAGGCCGGATGCTATGGCCGGGATGCTCGACGGCGTCCCAGAAATCGTCCAGCGACCAGTTGCGCACGAGGGAAAGATCCACCTCGGCGGTCCACGTCGCGATGCGTTCGCGATAATCCTCGGCCCAATCATCCCGACTACGCAGTTCGCTTAGCACCAGGTTGTAGAGGAGCGCCGCCCCATGCATCACATTCGAGAAAATCTCGCCGTGGTGGATCAGGCGGCGCGCGGGCGCCGGAAACGACGCAAGATGCGGGTGAGTCCAGATATGGTCGCAGTCTGCATTGATACCTTCGCGTGCCAGCAGGGTCAGCAGCGCCGCCGGTTGGGTAGCGACCAGGCGATCGATGATGAACTGCGCTTCGTCCGCCGCTAGGCGAAAGACGGCGCGGTCGAGCAGGTCCTTGGGTGCCTGCGGCAGGGATTGGTTCCATATAGCAGCCGCCCGCGGACCTGCAGCGGCGTCCTCGCTGTCTGACGATACGCGCAGCCTCTTCAGGCTGCGCAAAGAGACGAAAAGGCTATCGGCGGAGCCCGGAAAGAGGCGAATGCCCCAGGCGCCGAGGCCCGCCCAATAAACCGAGCTGGGGAGCCGCTGCAGCCGCGGACCGGCGTCGCGGCCGATGATGCCATTCGACTCTCCGCCAGCCTTGAGCGCGTCGGCGAGCCGAATTTCCAAAACGCGGGCCTCGGTGCGAAGCTGGCTTTCCGGAATGTCCCGGGCTTCCAGCGTGCGGAATAGCCAGGGAATGAAGAGCATGTATCGCAAACGGGTCTGGATCGTGCTCGTCCCCGGAAAGAGATGATCCGCGATCGAATCACGAATGGCGCCCAAGCCCAGTTCGTCGCGGCCCTCGCGCTCCTGAAAGAGCGCCATGATCCGCTGCGCGCGCTGGCGCTCGGCTTCGTCAAAATCGATCCAGGCAAGAGATGACATGCGCGCGTCCGATCTCAGGATATCGGGACGGCCGGCTTCGTTCGCGCGACGGGGATGATCACCCCTGACGTCGCCAGCACGATCAGTCCGCGTTCGGCTTGGGTCGTATCCAGATAGGCGCGAACCTGCGCTCGATAGTGTTCGAGCGTCTCGGGGGCGGGCGCGATGTCGCTCTTCCAATCGACAACCACTTGAGGCGCGCCATCGGCGCCAAAGGCAATCGCATCAGCAATGCCAGCTGTCGCTTCTTCCTGTTCCTTGGTCAAGGTGGAGGCGTAGACCGGGAATTCCGGCAACAGGCCCGGTCTGAGGGCGACAATCTCAGGGAGAGCCAGAGCACGAAGGACGCAGGAAGCGAGTTCGGCGGGCACCAGCCCCTGCGCTGGATCGGGGGCCACAGGCCGGCCAATGGCTCGGGTCAGGGCTTCCGCGCGGGCGATGAGGGCGGCTTCCGCCTCCACCGTTTCGCCAGTGAGGACCTCTTCGATGAGCTTGTGCAGGATAATGCCGCGCTCGCGGCCCCCTTGGATCGTCGGGGTAACGCCGTCCTCGACAGGCGCGCCATCGACATTCGTCACCAGGATCGCCGGCAGCTCGGCGTGCAACGCCGGTCCGGTCACGCTTTCGTCGCGGCTCGGGGCGAGCCAGAGAATGCGCTGGCGGCGCTCGGCGATGATCGCCGCTTCCGCAGCGAAGCTTTCGCGGGTCTGCGCGTTCTCCGTGCCAGCTGCACCAAGCCCGATTTCGGGCGGCAGGTGACTAAGATCAAGCGCCGGTAGTTCCGCCAGCGACAGATCGAGAAGCGAAATCCAGGCCGATGCCTTGGCCGTGACGTCAAGTCGCGGCAGGACCAACAGCTCGCGCGCCCGTGTGGCGGCGACATACCAGAGACGGATGCGTTCGCGGTCGAGCTCGGCTTTCTCTGCGTCGCGTGCCGCCTCGTAACCCGTCGGCTTCACGCCGAACACCGGACAATAAAACCGGTCGCTACCACGGTCGGTGACAGCGCTCTCCGGCGCCATGATCTGCGTCATCGTGTTGACCGGCACGACGATCGGCCATTCCAGACCCTTGGCGGCGTGCATGGTGTAGAGCGCAACCGCCTCTTCCTGGGCATCGGGACGGCCTTCAACGGCGCGAGCCTCGTCGGTCCACGCGGCGGTCATCGCTTCTGCGAAAGCGCGCAGGCCGCGGACAGCATATGCGCGACTGAGGCTCAGATAGAGATCGACATTGGCGAGCGCGCGCTCGGCCTGGTCGCGATGCCGCTGAAGGAGGATCGGCCGCACGCGCAGCACGTCTATTGCTTGCGACAACAGATCGTGCGGCGTGGTGGCGTTGATCTTCAGGCGCAGCGCGTGCAGCTTCTCGATGATGTCGCGCGCATGCAGATGGGTGACGGTTTCCAGAGCCACGCTGAGGTCCAGCAGCGGCAGGGCATCCGGCGCATCCTCGGAGCGCGGGAGCGCCCATACAATGTCCAGCAGTTCTTCCTCGGTCAGGCCGACCAATGGACCGCGCAGCAGCGCGCCGAGCGCGAGCGTGTCGCGGCGATCGGCGAGGACCCGCGTGAGGGCGATGAGGTCTTGAATCTCCTGGCGACGGAATAGTCCTTTGCCGGCCTGGGTCGCGACCGGAATGCCGCACCGCTCCAGCGCTTCCTCATAGCGCCATAGGTCGCTTCCCGTTGGCGCCAAGAGGGCGATGTCGCCGGGCCTGCAGGCGCGGCGCTCGCCGGTCTTGCGATCGAGTATAGCCTCGCTGCCGATAAGCCGCGCGCACATGTCGGCAACGGCTTCTGCCTCACCGTCGCGCTGGCGTTCGGCCGAGGCCTTGCCGTCAGCATCGGCCACGGCGATGTCGAGGGCCGCGATGCATAGCCCCTCGTTCCGTTCGGGGTGAAACGCATCCAGCGCGGTGAACCCCGGCTGGCCGTTTTCGGTCGACAGCAGAAGCGCAAAGCGATCGTTCACATAGCGCAGGATCGGTTCGCAGGATCGAAAATTGGTCGAGATCGGCAACACGCTGTCCGGCGCTTGCGCAAGGAACGCTTCTCGCGCTTGGATGTAGGCCGCGACGTCGGCGCCGCGAAAGCGATAGATCGCTTGCTTCGGGTCGCCGACGAGGAACAGTGCGCCGGGGCGGATTTGGAACGTGGTCCAGTCGTCGTTGTCCGTGTCTTCCTGGGGTTCGCCGCATAGGCGCCAGAAGATTTCGGTCTGCAAGGGATCCGTGTCTTGGAATTCGTCGACCAGGACGTGTGCGAAGCGAGCTGCCAGCGCGTGGCGCACGGCTTCGTGGTCGCGTAATAGCGCGCGTGCGGAGAAGATGAGATCGTCGAAATCGAGAAGGGCAGCCGAACGCTTGTATTCGCGGAAACGATCCATCACCGGCTGCACAAGGCGAACGAGCTCGGCGAGGGCGCGCGCAGCGGCCGCCTGCGACAGTGCGGTCCATGCTTCGCAACAGGCGCTGTAGTGGCCTTCTGCGGCAGCGTTCAAGCGATCGCCATCGGCTTTGGCGAGGCCCGCGCGCTTGGCCGCTTCGCCCCATTTGCCTTTCTTCTTGTAGGCTCGAAATCCTCCCGCAGCCGTACAGAGGTCGGGATGGGGACGTGCGAGCAACAGCCGCACGAGATCGGCAGGCTGCGCCGCCGGCGAGATGGCCACAACGATCTCGGCCGTTTCGCAAAAGCGCGCGGCGATGTCGGCGGTCTCCATCTCGTCGACCCCGGAGGCGCGCACTAAAGACGCGAACTCGCCTGCCGCCTGGCGGAGGGCATGGATGAGCGGGACCAGCGCTTTCGGTGCATCGACGATCAGAGTGCGGCGATCGCGGAGATGGCTAAGAATCTTGTGAATCAGTCCGACGGTCTCGCTCGGGCCCTGCAAGACCAGTTCGGCGAGCAACCCGCCAGCATCCCCGGCGAGTTCCTCCCGAAGCCAGGTTTCAATGATCTCAGTGAACGCGAGGTCCGCTTGGTTTCGGTCCATCACTGCCGCGCCAGGATCGATATCTGCCTCAACGGGATAGGGTTTGATGAGGCGCTGACAGAAGCCGTGGATGGTGGAGCAGGTGATTTCGTCAATGGCTGTGCTGGCGGCCCAAAGATGGCGTTGCTGGTCTTCGGACAGTCCATGAGGTAAGGCGACACGAAGCTCGGCGGGCATGCGCCCCGCCGCCAACTCGCCAACGAAATCGCGTACACGGATGAGAAGCTCACTGGCCGCGAGCTCGGTGAACGTTACCGCGGCGACCATCCTAGGTGCGATGCCCTCGGCTAGCATCAGAGCGATACGGCCGGCCATGACGGCGGTCTTGCCGGAACCCGCGCCGGCTTCGACCAGAAATGAGCGATCGTGGACCGCGATCGCTGTCCGCCGTGCCAGATCATCGGCGTGCGGTTTCAATGGCGCATTCATCACGGAGCCTCCCAGACCTGCGCGGCGGCTCCAAGACGCTCGGTAGCGGCGGCGATCTTGCGTTTGCAGTAAGCAGCGCCGGAATTGGCCGGCAGCGCGAAGGCGAGGTCGTCATATGTCCCGCCCGCGTCGGCCCCGAGCACAGCGCCACCGGCGAGGAGATTTGCGTGTGCGGCGCGCAGGTAGCCTACGACTTCGACCAGGGTGCCTTCGGGATCCTCGAGCCGCAGGTCGACCTCATCGCGGGGATAGAGGAGCGAAGCACTGACGGTGACATCGTCTCCGAGCATCGCCTTCACGGCGAACGCGTAGAGGCAGCGCTGCAACTCTTTGCCGCCGTCGAGGATGATGCTGTCTTTGGGCTTTCGACCGGTCTTATAGTCTCGCACCAGAGCGCAGCGGCCGTCGCCGGAGATATCGAGCCGATCGATGTAGCCAGCGATCCGGAAGCCGGTGCCGGGAATTTCAACACTGGCCGCTGGGTCCCAGGGCGGCGCTGCGTCGGTCTTGGGTTGGGCGCCGCCGAAGGGGACCTCGCCGAAAGCACGGGTGCCAGCGAGGTGCCCGTCGCCAAAAGCGAGCGCGCGCTGGCTCAGTTCACGTGCCTCGTCGAGGGTGCGCCGCCAGATCACTCGCGGCGGCACGGGGCGTTCTGTTTCCCAGAATTCGGCAACCTCGCCGACAGCGCCATCGACGGTGCTGGCGATCTGTTGCGCCGTCGCGACTGCCAGTCCGCCGTTGGCCTCAATCGCGCTTAGCGCTCGATCCAGTGTCATGTGAACAAGATCGCCCATAGCAAGCGTATCGAGTACGAGCGGGTCGTCGCCGCTTTCGGACGCTCGCCAGCGCAAGCCATAGTGCCAGACGAAGCCGAGCGGATTGCGCAGGAGCTGGCGAAGAGAGCTTGCGGATTGCGTGCGTGCCAGGGTGGCTCGCACGACGGGATGGTCAGCACGAACGAGCCCGTCATGGGGTGTGATCTCCTCCCGCAACCAATTGCGCCAGCAGGTGGTTGCCGCAGCGGCTTGCGGCAGGGTGCGGAATTCTTGCGGCCGGGCCATCAGTCGGTCGGTCTCGCTAAAGGCATGATCCGGCACCCGGTTACGTCGCAGATAGATCTCATCGGGATGACTCTGCAGCAAGGTGCTGCGACCGAGCAGACGACCATCGCTGTCCCGCCGCGCCCGTGACAGGACAACCTGTCGCTCGCTGGTGGCTAGGATGGTCGCGAAGTCCCGCCGGTCGGCCGCGCTGACCGGAAGCGGGTCGAGCTCCTCGGTGGGAATGATGTGATCGGAGAGGAGCCGATCCTCGGAAATGCCGCGCGGCCAACGCGAAGAATTGAGGCCGAGCAGGCGAACGAAGCGGCGCGGCGATGCCGCCAAGGCGCTCGCCGGCATCCAGGCGACCGAGGCGCAGGCATTGAGGCCGTCATCCTGTTTCAACGTCTCCAAGGTCAGATCGAGCGAGGCAGCCGGGCCGGCAAGGAGCGCCTTGCGCCAGATGGCCAACGTCCTGCCATGCAACAGCGCTTCGCTAATCTCTTCAGCCTCGGATATGCCTTGCGACAGCAGAGACATGATCTTCCGCAGCGCCGGACCATGATCGATTTCGTCGGGCCAATCGGCAGCCGTCAGACGGTCGAGCAGGTGGACCCACGCTTGGGGCGACGCCAGCGGAGCATCCGCTGGCAGGACGCGTGTCCAGCCCTCCGGTAGAGCTTGAAACGGGCCGGGATAGGCGGTCAGCAGAGACCCCAAGCGCCGCATACGGGTCTGAGAAAGGCCGCGCACGAGGATATCCGCCAAGGCGGCAGCCGCCTGACCCTCCCTGCAGGCCGTGATTTTGACGCCATGCACGAAGTGAAGGTCGAGATTGGCGTCGGCTCGCAAAGCCAGGAAATGATCGTCGTAGTCGGCCGGCGTGACGGAGGCGATGGCGATCTCGGCGGGATTGGCTGTGCCGGACGCGATGAGCTGCCGCGCCCATCGAAGGGCTTCGATGGCTTCGTGATAGGCGGTCGAGGCGCTGACGGTCACGATCTCTGGCGCGTGTGGTTCACTCCGCGCTACATCGATGGCACCGCTATCGAGCCAGGTGGGCGTCGACCGCGGTCCGGCGGTCCAGCGAACCGGCACCCGCGCAGCAATCGCATGCAGTAGAGGCCGCCAGCATGGCGACAGCTCCGTGATGCCGACTATCTCAATCGGCCCGAACAGGGGGCCAACATGATCTAGCCGTTGCAACGCTGTAGCCACTAGATCGGTGGGACGCATCATGGCTGGTGGCAGGGCGGCAAGGACTGCGTCCTCGATGCTGGCGATCGAGGCAATGCGCGGGTGCTCGCCGGCCCGCGCCTGCAAATCGACGCCAGCGCGCCACGCCTTACGAAGGGTGTCGGTGGCGGCCCCGACCACGCCTGGCAGCAATTTCAGGCTATCAAGCTCGCCCAGCACGATGCTCGGCAGAATCGCCTGAACGGTGGAACGCAGGGTCTCGTCATCGACCGGACGCGCCAGACCGCCCGCGAGGCGTGCGGCGACTTGTTCGAAGGTCATGATCTGGAGGCCGTGATGGCGCTCGCGTGCGGCGGCGAGGCGAAGCTCTCTCATCGCCAGCCGCCCGTGGGCGATAATGGTCCGCCTTCCTGATACTTCCATCGGTCCCGAGCCCCGTGCGCGCAAATCGCCAACTTTCTTAGAAGGAGCGCCTGTGCATCCTCCCTGGCGCCGCTTTACGCGCTTGACCCAAACGCCCCTCACGAATAGAAAATATATGGGTCGTAATGATATGTCCAGATAGTTTCTATCTGCATCGTCTTGGAGGCGAGCTTGATGGCGCAGGCCGGCGCGGGACTGAAGTGGGGGGTGGAGCGACGGCTCGAATTCATCGAATTCCGGCTGTTCTGGGAAGGCGGCGTCAATCGCGCCGACATCATCGACATGTTCGATGTGTCGGTGCCGCAGGCCTCGAAGGATCTAACCCTTTATCAGGAGCGCGCGCCCAGTAACGCAATCTATGACAAGAGCGCCAAGCGCTATGTCGCCAGCGAAAACTTCACGCCCTGTTTCCTCAAGCCCGATCCTGACCGGTATCTAAGTCAGCTTCGCTCGGTCGCCGACGGCATCGTTGACCGCGCCCATGCATGGATTGGTCACTTCCCATCGTTTGGAGTGACACCCAGTCCAGCGCGGGGGATTAGGGCAGAGGTGCTTCGGTCGGTGCTGTCTGCCATCCGCCAGTGCGAAGCCGTGGAGATACGCTATCAATCTCTGTCCACCTCCGAGCCGAGATGGCGCTGGATCACGCCGCACGCGCTCGGCTTTGACGGATTTCGTTGGCACGCGCGGGCGTTCTGCGGTGCTGATCGGACATTCAAAGACTTTTTACTGTCTCGCATATTGGAGACTAGAGCGACGAAGCCCGGCGAAATCGAGGCTAGCGCCGACATTGATTGGCAAGATGAGGTCACGCTTGAAATTGGTCCGCATCCGGGCCTTTCCGACGCTCAGAAGAAGGTCATCGCGCTGGATTACGGCATGCGCGACGGAAAGGTGCGGGTGAAGGTACGCAAGGCCCTTCTTTACTACACACTCAAGCGACTGGGATTGGATATCGATCCGAACTCACGCGCTCCACAAGATCAACAAATCGTCCTTCTGGGACCGCTGGCTACTCGCAGCGGGGCCATACTAGCGGGCTGACGGGGACAGTGAATGCTTGGGCTTAATCTCAGACAGGAATTTAGGGGCGGCATCACGGTCGGTCGGTTGTCGTTATTGGCGAGCGCGGCCTCGGCAAGTCGCCAATTACACGGGACCGCATTGTGCCGGTAAGGCCCGCACTGTTACGACTTGGGCAACGATCCTGGGTGATAAACGGACCTCAGACAGTGCCCGGCCAGTCAGTGCTCACGCGGCACGTAAGCTAGGCCGGATTCAACATCATCCGCGCGCGATTGCGATGCCGCCGCTCTTCGATGTCCACATCCGGTTGTCAATCAGCGGCTTGACCGACGGGCTTTCCACGGAATCCGCATCATCGACATGCCGTACCGGCTCTGCCTGCGCGAGAACCAACTGGCCGTTCATTGGTCGAGGGAATCATCCGTAAATCCCCGACGCCGATCATGACCGCTGCCGGAGCGGAAGTGTTTAACCGGCATCACGCCCAACAAGGACGGTTTCACCACATACCTCCAACCAAAGCCAGCGGATGAATGTCGTGAGTCGACAGAGGCTCACGAATGCTCCTAAGATGTCGAGGAAGTAAGTTCGCGGAAGCCGAGTACGGGTGGGGCAGTGAACTTCCAGGTGACGGTTCTCAAGGTGCTCGTCAGCTATCCAGACGGGTTCGCCGCCATGGCGGATCTCAAGCGCGATATGGCGATTCTGGCGACCAGCGGACCGGACTGGGCCGAACGCACAAAGCGATTGGCAGCCCGCGTGCCCGACCTGGATATCTTCTCCCAAGGTCTCATCGAGCGGATGAACGGCGGCTGGCGTGTCACTGATAAGGGACGCGCGGTTCTCGAGATCATGGAGGCTCGGCCCGCACCCGCCCAAGCAACGGAGCTGCATGTCTGCGCGGTCGAGGAGCCGACCCCAGCCACGACTCTGAAGATGCCTTCGATAGCGCCAGTTCGACGCATGCGGAAACGAAGCCGACGCCAACGCGACGCTATCCGGCGAAGACAAGCGACTGCGTCGTAACAACGCTCGATTAGGGGCTAACCAGCGAGTCTCCGGCTTTCGGAAAGCGCGGTTCCAAGGGCCCGTGGAAGGAGTTTGTGGGTTTATGCGGCTTAATTTTGCTTAGTTGGACTGCGCAAAACGGCCAGATTTGAAACCTTGAATGTGGTTTGAAAAGATGCTAATTTACTTAGTATGGCTGAGCAAAACGAGAGAAAGCTAAACAAGCTCGAACGAACCCTTCCGCAGGGACTTCTGGTTGATGCCGCCTGGATGGAACGGCAGGGATATTCCACGAGCTTGCGCAGCCAATATGTATCGGCCGGCTGGCTTGTTCAGCCGGCGCGGGGAACCTTCAAGCGCCCGCTCGGCGAACTCTCCTGGCAGAGCGTCGTCGTCTCACTTCAGCGACTGCTCGGCTCCGATCTCGTCGTCGGCGGACGTACCGCCATCGAAGCGCAAGGCCTCGGCCATTACCTGAGCCAGACGGGTCCTTCGACCGTGCATCTATACGGAACGCGGCGTGCTCCCGGCTGGCTGGGCAAACTCCCGCTCAAACAGAAATTCTGCGTTCACCGCACGCAAAGTCTATTCACAACGCGCGGGAGTCTGCCCGAAACAAAGTCGGGTACGACGCGGAAAATACCGGCACCATTCGACTGGCCTCTCACGGTATCGACGCCCGAACGGGCGTTCCTCGAACTGCTCGACGAATTGCCCCGCCACGAAAGCTTCCATCAGGTCGATGCTCTGGCGGAAGGCTTGAGGAGCCTGAGTCCCCGGCGGCTGCAAACGCTTTTGAACGACTGCAAAAGCGTCAAGGTCAAGCGACTGTTCTTCTGGTTCGCGGAGCGGCATCAACACGCCTGGCTCAAACAGATCGACAAGTCGAAGGTCAATCTCGGCACGGGAAAGCGCATGCTCGTCAAGGGCGGCAAACTCGACACCAAATATCTCATAACCATCCCAGACGACCTCAATGCCCCTGTCTGAACAATATCGGCATCAAGTGGCCTTGGTGCTCGAGACGATCCCGTTCGTCGCGGCGGAGTCTGATTTGCGCTCAAGGGCGGCACCGCCATCAATCTCTTCCACCGACATGGCGCGCCTGTCGGTGGATATTGACCTGACCTATCTGCCGGTGGCTCCGCGCCCCGAATCTCTTGCCGCGATCGATGCGGCGATGAAGCGCATGGCGGAGGCGATCAGGAAAGGATTGCCGGGCGCGCGGGTGACGGAAGTCGTCAACGCCCGTGAAAAGATCGTCACCAAGCTCACCATCCAGAAAGGCGACGCGCAGATCAAGATCGAGGTCACGCCAGTGATCAGGGGCTGCGTCTTCGAGCCGAAGCTGCGCGACGTGTCGCCGAGCGTCGAAGAAACGTTCGGCTTCGCACAGATGAAAGTCGTTTCGTTCGCCGATCTATACGCCGGCAAGCTCGTCGCGGCGCTCGACCGACAGCATCCGCGCGACCTCTTCGATGTCCGCGATCTGCTTGCCAACGAAGGCGTCACCGGCGATCTCCGCAAGGCGTTCATCGTGTACCTCATTAGCCATGACAGGCCGATTTCCGAGGTCGTGGTTCCTCGCCGCAAGGACATCCAGCACGAATTCACGCACGGCTTCGAGGGCATGACTGCTGATGAAGTAACCCTGGACGAGTTGCTCGAAGCCCGGGAGACGCTGATCGCCGAACTCGCGGGAAAAATGCCGCAAGCTCACAAGGATTTCCTCATAGGGTTCAAGCGCGGCGAGCCGGATTGGAGCCTGCTGGGCGTCCCTGGCGCGGCGGAGCTGCCGGCGGTGCGCTGGAAGCAGATCAACCTGGACAAGCTTCCTGCTGAGCACCGGGCGAAGCTCGTCGCACAGCTCGAGCAAGTCCTGAGCAATGCCTGACGCCGCCTCGCCATGGGCCGCTCGGCATCCCAGGCGGGAG
Organism: Bradyrhizobium sp. 195; assembly: GCF_023101665.1. Classification (NCBI taxonomy): domain Bacteria; kingdom Pseudomonadati; phylum Pseudomonadota; class Alphaproteobacteria; order Hyphomicrobiales; family Nitrobacteraceae; genus Bradyrhizobium; species Bradyrhizobium sp. 195. Next base: position 102,626 of record NZ_CP082163.1, read on the forward strand.
GCGACTTCGCGCCCTGCTCACGGCCGATGTCGGAGGAGGGGACTCTACCCCGACCACGTGCGTGGCAACTTGTTCAGACGACATCTCCCGGAAGTACGCCGCAACCCAGCGGGACCGGAAGCTTGCGGGCTTCAGCGAGCCTGACCGCGACTATCGCGTGTCAGCATAAAATTTCTGAATCGTAGGCCCTGATCGATTCATTTATTTAATTGGACGGTCGATTCAGTAATTGCGATTCTGGCGCATGTCCGAACTCACCGTGCAATATCTCGTGCTTGAGCGTCGCGATCCGGCCCGTAACATGGCGCGGTTCTATGTGCTCACGATCGAGCCGACCCTGTTTGGCGATATGGCATTGGTACGTGAATGGGGCCGTCTCGGTGGCCGCGGTCGACGGCGGCTCGATCTGTTCGATGGTCAAGTGCAGGCCGTCGAGGCTCTCGAGTCCTGGCTCAGACGAAAAACCCGGCGCGGTTACGTCCAGCGGCAATCGTCATGTTTGGAGCGAACGTGCGACCCCGCGTGAGATGGCCGGGATGGACGAAGCGCCGAAGAAAGTATACTAAAGTAATCCGAAGTCATCTTCGGTAGCATTCCAAGAATTGCAAAAGTATTCCATAATCTATGTTATGCGAACATGTAGTGTAGACCACCGTTAGAAAGGTCACACCTGTCCTCATTAGAGATGTCACTTTCCCGGCCATGAGGGCTTGGGAGTTTGGTGTGATGACGGTGCTGTCGATGAGCCGAGCGGAGATCGACCGGGTTCACGTGCTGAGGGACTTGCTGGCCGAACGGATACGACCGAGCGAAGCGGCGCAGCTGACGGGCGTGACGAGACGCCAAGTGTTCCGATTGCTCAAGGCATATCGCGCTGGCGGCCCTGCAGCACTGATTTCCAAGAAGCGGGGCAAGCCGAGCAATCGGGCGTATCCGGCGGTTGTCCGGACCGAAGCGATGGCGCTGATCAAGGCCAATTACGGCGACTTCGGCCCGACGTTGGCGGCGGAGAAGCTTTCGGAGCGGCACGGGCTGCATTTGGGTGTTGAGACGGTGCGGCGCTGGATGCTGGCCGACGGGCTCTGGCAGGATCGCCGGCAACGGCTCAAACGGGTCTACCAGCCACGGCATCGTCGCGACTGTGTGGGCGAGTTGATTCAGATCGACGGCTCTGAACACTGATGGTTCGAGGATCGCGGCCCACAATGCACCCTGCTCGTCTTCATCGATGATGCGACCAGTCGTTTGATGCACTTGCGCTTTGCAGACACGGAGTCGACCTTTGATTATTTTGCCGCGACGCGCGCCTATTTGCAGCGCTATGGCAAGCCGATCGCATTCTACTCGGATAAGCACGCGACGTTCCGGGTGAACAAGGTCGGGGCGACCGGGGGTGACGGCATGACCCAGTTTGGCCGGGCGCTGCACGAGCTCAACATCGATATCATCTGTGCCAACGCTCCGCAGGCGAAGGGCCGCGTCGAACGTGCCAATGGAACGCTCCAAGATCGGCTGGTGAAGGAGATGCGGCTGGCCGGAATCTCGACCATCGAGGCCGGCAACGCATTTTTGCCGGCGTTTATGGAAGACTACAATCGGCGATTTGCGAAGACTCCTTTCAGTGACAAGGACGTTCATCGCCCGCTGACTGAGCAGGACGTCGTGGATGATGCCTTTGCCTGGAAGGAGGAGCGCACGGTATCGCAGAGCTTGACGCTGCAATACGACAAGATGCTGTTCATCCTCGAGCCGAACGAGGTCACGAGCACCCTCGCCCGCCAGCGCGTCACCGTGTCCGATTACCCGGATGGGCGGCTTGTGATCAAGCACAGGGGCCGGGCGTTGCCCTACCGGACATTCGACAAGGTCCGACAGGTCGACCAGGCGGCGATCGTCGAGAACAAGAGGTTGGGACCGGTTCTGGCGTACATCGCCGAGCAGCAGAAGCTGCTCGACGTCAGCCGCAGCCAGAAGGCCCCGCGCCGGCGCGGCCGAGGTGCGAGCCTGTTCAAGGCGGGCTAAAATCCCGAATCGCCCAGGAGCTGCCTTGGCACTCACTCTCATCCGGGCGCCCGGCCGCTGCGCAACCCGGCCAGCTTCGCGTCCGTGCGCCCTCCTCGCCGGGTCCTGTGGTGACATTTCTAACGAGCGCAATCAGCGACTTGTCTATCGAGTTCCAACATGGATAGCTGATCGTTTCCAATATGATAGTACCACTTGGTTCCATAACAGAAAAGATGATCCAGAAGCTGCTATGCAGCGAGGATGCAGGATCCGGCGATACGGCTAGTGCCAAAAGATCTCGGCGGCATCGAGTTTCTGTTTGCTGGGCCCCATAGGAAAAAGATCGATCCTGCCCTGCTCGTCCGCGGCCGCGCCGTCGTCGATCAGCGCGATCCTGATCTTTGCGCACGATAGCCAGTTTTGCGGTCAGCCTGCCCCAGGTCTCGGCGTAGCCGTCCACGCTACGTCGCGGATCGCGTTGGCCGCGCCACTTGGAAGCTGAGACCCGGCGCCAGGCCATCGGAGGTGTTGAGACGCTGGATCATTCTCATGTGTTTTGGCTGTCGCGCCGCTCTTCGAATAACCTTAATTATGGAATATCCGAAGTGCGAAGTCGCGGTGGACGGGACCGCTCACTGCAGCTGTGGGGCTTCGCCGGCGTAGGCATTGTCACACCGACGCGTCCGACGGCACAGAGACGCTGGAGACGATGGCCCAGGCGACGCGCAAACGCGGCTTCCAATATTTCGGGGTAGCCGATCACTCCAAGTCGGCGCACTACGCTGGCGGACTGTCGATCGAACACATCGAGCAGCAGCATCACGAGGCCGACCGGCTCAACAGGAGGTTTGGCAAGGATTTCCGGATCCTGAAGGGCATCGAGTCGGACATCCGATGGCTCGCTGGACTATCCAGACGACGTGCTGGACAGCTTCGATTTCGTGGTCGCAAGTATCCACGGTCGGTTCAAACTGGACAGGAAAGCGCAGACGGAGCGCCTGCTACGCGCTATCGCTAACCCATACACTACGATCATTGGCCACATGACGGGCCGACAGCTTCAGCGCCGTCCAGGTTACGAAATGGACGTCGAGAAGGTGTTGCGCGCCTGCGCCAAGTACCGCGTCGCGGTCGAGATCAATGCGCATCCCTGGCGACTGGACCTGGACTGGCGCTGGCACCGGACCGCCTTGGATTTTGGCTGTCTACTGAGCATCAATCCGGATGCGCACTCGATCGCGGAGCTCGATCATATGCACTGGGGTGTCGAGATGGCCCGAAAAGGCGGCGTAAGGCGGCGTACCGGCAAAGCGAGTGCTGAACGCGATGCCGCTGTCGGCGATCACGCGATACCTCCGCAGTAGGCGGCGCTCTCTGGCAAGGGCGGCCTGACGCGGCGATGAAGGAATTCATGGTACCTAGTGGTAGTGCCGTGCGCTGGCAGCTTCCAACGGACATCCGGTCGGCATCTGCTGCGCTCGGGAAATACCTGCAATTCATTGCCAGCCCGAGACACCAGCTTCTTTCCATCCCCTTTCAACTTCCGTTTGATTTAGGTCAATGGTCCCCCGTTGCGTGGAACCTTCTTCCCATGAACCAGCCCGACGAGCGAGGTCCGGTCAGAGAAACGCCGAAGCCCAAGCCGTCGCGCTTGGAGGGAGGCCCGGCGAGCTATCGAGGAATACGCGAACGATCTACGGGAGATCATCAAGAAACTCCGCACGCAGCTCCATTGAGCCGCTGGGACCGCGTATCTCAGCCCCGCTGTCATGGGTTGAATTGGATGGTGCGCGAATGCATCAAACGCAGTATTCTCCTACATCGTGGGCACGCCGGCGACTGAGAGACCGATCGCGCTCCCGCCTTCCTTGACGGGAGCCATTAATGTCCCTGTTGCCGAACGCCTCAAGCTTGCTCGTCGCCACGTCGCCAAGGGTCGTCAGATCATTGAACGGCAACAACTTATCGTACGCAACGGCGCTTTAAACAACGCAGAAGCTCTCGAGCTACTAGTGCTCTTCGAGACAACGCAGGCAATCTTCGAGGATGATCTCGACCGTCTCCTGCGAGAAGAGAGCGCCCAGCTTTCCGGAATTGTCAGCGCCGCGGCCTTGCCACATACCCGGCGCGAAACCTAAGCCGGTCTCTTCTTCGCTCACCTCAGCGCCCGAAGCTCTCTTCAGCCATGGGCGGGGGCCTTTCGTGAATCGCTTAAACTTGACAGCGACCAACTCACCGACCGGTCCTGGCCGGTATCGCATTTCCTCGCTGCCAGCTTGGCGGTGGAGCTCGAGTTCGCCGACGGCCGCTAGCGCCAGAACAGTGCAAGCAGCAGGATGACGGGAAGCGGGATGCCCAAGAGCCACAATAGGGCGCCTCTGCCGAATGTCATGGTCAATCCTCCTTCTCTAATCTTCAAGCCGCAACCACGTCCGCGGTTCCAACCGATTGGAACTTACGTACGAATTTGATCTTGAATCCAAAGTCGTATTTGAGGAGGTAAACATGGCCACACGCGCGGTACCGCACGCTTTCTTCGCCTGGACCTGGTCACCTGTCCTGGCGGGCGTATTTGCTTCATTGGTCGTCCAAATACTGCTGACCATGCTGGGCTTTGGCATTGGCCTGCTCGCCATCGACACTCCGACCGCCGCCTCCGCGCCTGCCAGCGCTGGCTGGCCTGCCTTCGTCTGGTGGGCAGTTTCGGGCATAATCGCCGCATTTATCGGCGGCGCCATCGCAGCCGCTAATTCCCCCGATCAGAGCGGTTTGGGCCGTGTCGGACATGCCTTGGGTGCGTGGGCGGTCGCCACCGTCGTCGTGGTGGCGGCAGCAGCGATGATACCTGCTTCGGCTGCCAGCATCGCGGGCAACCTCGCCGGCCCGAGCTATGCGGCGAATGCCCGCGTCGCATATTATTCGAACAACCCGGCTAACCCGACGCGCGAAACCGTCGGCTCGACGACCAGACCGGCAACGCCGGCTCAAATGGAGGAGGCGCGCAAGCACCTCGCCTATGCCATGCTTGCCAGTTTCTGCGCGCTTCTTTTGGGCGCCGGAGCTGCCTATGCCGCCGGAATGGCAACCACCGCCCGAACGGTCGAAGATGCAGCAAGACCGGTTACTTGAGACCGCTTAGCTATCTCGCTCCTGTTACGGCAAGCAAGCCGCCAGATCGCCGCTACGACCACTTGATCGCCTGGGCGAGAGTTCAGCCATGACGACATCGTCCGATTCCGCCAAACTCAAGGCGGCGAACACCAAGCTCAACACCGTGGCGCTTCGCAAAGGCGTCGACTGCAAGGCCACAAGATAACGGAGGTACACATGAGACGTACGATAATAGCAATCGTGTGCATTTTGCTGGCGACGCCAGGACTGGCGCAATCCGTCAGCGAGAAGACCGGCGTCAATTCCGTGCTCGGGGTCAGCCCCTCGACGGTGGATTTTGTCAAGCAGGTCGCGACATCGGATATGTTTGAAATCGAGTCCAACAAGCTCGCACAACAGAAGGGCAATGCGACCGAGAAGACGTTTGCTTCCCAGATGGTAACGGACCACACCAAGACGAGCACTGAGCTGAAAGGACTGGTATCCAGCGGCAAGGTGAAAGCCGAATTGCCGAGCACTCTCGATTCATCGCATCAAAGCAAGCTCGACAAGCTCAAGGGCGCCAGCGGTAACGACTTCAGCTCCGAGTTCAATTCGATGCAGGTCAGCGCCCATAAGGATGCCGTCGACCTGTTCGAGCGATATGCCAAGGGCGGCGACAATGCGGATCTGAAGGATTGGGCCGGCAAGACCTTGCCCGCGCTTAAGCATCACCTTGAGATGGCGCAGGATCTCGACAAGAAGCCACCTACGGTCGGCGAGGGGAAGAAATAGGGGAGAAGGGAGCCGCTGCTCCGCGGCTCCCTCTTAATTTTCTGGTGTTCATTGTGAAGACCGCAGACACCGAGGATTGGCGATGCAGCGCCACTGGATTCGTCCAACGAGCGTGCCGGCTGGTTGCGGCTAAGCCGCCTTGCGATTGATCGCGGCTTCCGCCAGCTTATTTAGCGCGACGTCCGTTTTCTTTTCTTCCTCAAGCGTCTGGTTTGGACAGCCTGAGTCCCAGCCCAGGCAATCAACGTCCCGCAGCGCGATATTTCGTAATGCTCAACGGCCTGAGCACCCGAGAGAAGGCCCGCATCCAGCGCCGGAGAATCTTCGAAATCCTCCATCACTTCTTCGCCCTCGTCGACCAGCCCGAGGATAGCGGGGCAGGTTTTGCCCTTGGGAGCCTGCGTCATCATTTTGAAAACTTGCTGCAGACGCTGAACTTGACCCTCGGTCTCGCCGGCATGCTTTTCAAGGCACTGCGCGGTTGATCAGAATTCGCGGCCTTTGCCATTTTCGGCAACGCAACGAGTATCTTCCTTTCGGCGTAGTAGATGTCTTTGAGGGTCTCCAGGAAGAGGTCATCAAGTGTCTTGTTCTGGCCCGGGGCTTCCTCCTTGTTTGTGCACGAGCCAACAGCGCCTTTCGTCAAAGGTTCCAGGAGTCATGGTACTGCCAGTCGCTCGCCAGGAGGCGGCACTAAAAAGGCCCCCGTTTCCGTTTCCGAGGGCCTTTCACTAAGGGGTACATCCGCCCTTAGCACCAGATCAATGGTCGGAGACAACAAGCCTCCGCCACTAGAGTTCCAGCAGGAGGCCTACGAGGCCAAGCGGAGCTATTCCGCCGTCAGGTAGTGCGCCGGCTTCTCGAGCTCGGCAAGGCGGGATACGGCAGGTCCATTGAGCGCGGTGCCATCGGGTGCGAACTGCGATCCGTGACAGGGGCAATCCCAACATTGCTCCAGTGAGTTCCAGTGCACGACGCAACCGAGGTGCGTGCAGCTGGCGGAATGCAAGTGCAGTTGTCCTTTCTGGTCCCGGCATGCAGCGACCTTTTGCAATCCGCTACGCACCAAGCAACCCTCGCCTGGCTGCAGCCGCTCAACGGACGCGATTTCGTCCGCCGAAAGATACTCCGCGAAATTTTTCAACGGCGTGATGTTCTCGCTGATGTATTCACCGAGGTTCTTGTGGATCTTACGTCCCGGCGAATAGATGTCCTCCCACGCACTGGAGCCAATGGTGATCAGGTCCGCGATCAGGATGCCGGCGACGAGGCCGTTGGTGATGCCTTGTCCGGAATCGCCGCTAACCATGAAAACATGCTCCTCGTCCGGCGAGCGGCCGATGAAGCCAACGAAATCTATCGGCTCCAGGACTTGTCCCGACCAGCGATGGGTTATCGTGCCCATGTCGGGCAATCGTTCGCGCGCCCAGTGCTCCAGCGCAGCGAAGCGTTCCTCGCCATCATCAGCTTCGCCGGACTTGTGGTCTTCGCCGCCGACGATCACGAGTACCTCATCGGTAGAAAGCGGCTGCAGGCGGACATAGTGATAGGGATCCAGCGTGTCCCAATAGAGCGCGTCGGCCAGCACGCCGCCCGGCAGCTTCGCCGCGATGACGTAAGTGCGATAGGGCGCCTGCTTGGTGTGAACAGCGACTTCAAGATTGACCGGAGAGTTGGTCGCGACCACTACGTCGGCGGCCCGCACCTCGAGCCCGGACGAAACTTTCACGACGACCTCGTCCAACTTGTGCTCGATGCTCTCGACACAGCTGTCAGCGTAAAGTTTCGCGCCGGCGCGCTGCAGGGCGCTTGCCAGCCCGGCGAGATATTTCGTGGGATGAAAGCGCGCCTGCCCAGGGAAGCGCAGCGATCGTACCACGCCATCGGAGTGGAACGGCGTCGGCGCCATGCGGTCCTCGACGGGAATTCCGAGCCGCTGGCAGCACTCGAGTTCCTCATCCAGAAGGGAGTTCGGCGTCTCCGGCGCCGGCACCCAGAGGCCGTCGACCCGGCAGAAATCGCAATCGATGTTTTCGAGATCCTGGATGGCTTCGGCTCGGCTGATCGCGGCCATGACGCTCTGGTAATAGAGGCGCGCACATTCCTCCCCGCGCACGCTAACAAGCTCTTTGTAATAGTCGTCCAGCGCCGTGGCGAGATGCGCGGTCGTGCGCGCTGTCATGCCGCTGCCGATGCTGCCGCGATCCAGCACGATCACGGAACGCCCGCGGCTAACAAGCTCATAGGCGACCGACAGCCCCGCAATGCCAGAACCGACAACGACCGCGTCCGCCCGCTCGGATCCGGACAGGCTGGGAGCTTCGACCACCGAGACATCCATCCAGAGCGATTGCGTACATTCATCTCGCACGTTCATGACGCACCCTCTCAAAGAGGGCCAACGGGAGGGCGGAAAAAGGGTTCCATTGGGAGGTCGGCGGGATTGCACCACTTGGCCACAGCGGACCGCGTCTCCCCGATCATATCTGTCTTCAGAACCTCTTTGCCCGCTCGTTTTATCCCGGTCGCGCAAGCACGACACCATGCGGGGACGCCGCGAAAAGCGCTGAGGCGCATCCTCTGGTCGGCCCATGCATTGCCGGGATTTCAATTGCCTGACCGTCGGCTCCGCGGCGGACTCAACGACCTATTTTGACGATGACTCCTTCGTTCGGCTTCAGGTGGATTGGTCCCGCTACCTTTTCCTGCTTGCAGTCTAGGCCGGTCGATAACAATCGGACGCCGCAGCCTTCCCACTCCCAAAGCCGTGGTTCTCCGGAAAATATTGAGGCCAACGAGGATTTCCGTTTCGTTCATCCTGCGTCCGAACGAGAAGACGTCGTTCTGTGCGCGGCGTGGCAGATACTCTCCCTGCAACAGGCAAGGCTCCTCCCGACGCAATGCAATGAGTTCATGGTAGAGGTTCAAGAGCGAATTCCGATCGCCCTGTTGCGCTTTGATATTGCGGGTGCGATCCCGGCTCAGTGGCAGCCAGGGTTCGCCACTGGTAAACCCGCCTCCCTCCGTGTCATCCCAACGCAAGGGTGCCCGCTCGGGATCGCGACCGACGTCAAATCCCTTCATGAGTTTTTCGAAGGGGTCTTGGATCCTCTCCGGTGGAATCTGCACCTGCTCGGAGCCCATCTCATCCCCGGCGAACAGAAACGGCGTCCCTCTAATGGTCATTAACAGCATCGCAAGAATACGTGCCTGAGCCTGACCGACCTTGCTGGCGACGGTGTTTGTCATGGCCGCCGATCACGAAGTCCGGCCAAGCACCGTGCGGAAGAGCATTGAAGTAGGCGTCGACCGTTCCTTGAAGCGAGATCGCGCTCCATTCCGAATCGAGCAGCGCGAAGTTCAGCGGCAGGTGCAGGCGCGGCTTGCTGTTTCCGTAGAAATGGCCGATCCGATCGATCTTGCCCTGCACCTCACCGCAGAGAAGTTTTCGGTCGTACTCGTCTAGAACTTCCCTGATGTATTCGATGCAACCCATGGTTTTCGGCCTGTCATCCGTAAACACGGGCATACTGGCCTGAGGGGGTGGCGTCTTGTCGTTGGCCTCGGGGTCAGGGCGGGTTATCGCGTAGAAGGTCATCCTTGATCAACACAGCGCTGGCATCAACCCGGAAGCCATCGACACGGCGCTCTAACCAGAACCGCATCACAGCCGCGATGGCTTCCCGGACCTCGGGGTTTCGCCAATTCAGGTCGGGCTGGCTCGGCAGAAATGAATGGTAGTAGAACTGCCGGCGCTCCTCGCACCACTCCCAAGCACTGCCTCCGAAACGGCTGAGCCAGTTGTTCGGCGGACCACCGTTGGCACCAGCTTCCGCCCACAGATACCAATCGGCCTTCGGGTTGTTTCGCGAGGTGCGGCTTTCCCCAAACCAGGCGTGTTGATCGGAGGTATGATTGGGAACGAGGTCGAGAATGATTCGGTTCGAAGTCTTCCAGGTTACCGAAACGGGAATCGACCGGAGCAGAAATCGGCAATGTCATAGCCGAAATCATGATTGGAGCTCTTGTAGATTGGCGTCAGCCATACGGCGCCGACGCCAAGCCAAGTGAGATAATCGATACGCTGCAGAATGCCGGCCAGGTCCCCTTGCCCATCGCCGTTGCTATCCTGAAAAGACATAACGGCAATTTCGTACACGACCGCGCCACGCCACCACCTTTCATTGGAAACAGGCGCGGATTGTCCTCAGCGGTTCATTCCTACTCACGTGGAAAGCAGACTCCCTTGATGACACCGATCCCCCTAGCCCAAGCGGATCTTCAACCTCCAGCGAGAGACGTTTGTTCCTAGGAGACCGCGGGGCTCGTCTCCCAGGCACTCCATTCGTCATTCTACTACGCGCGATATTTTGTCGTTAGCTGGAAGCGGAGAAGCGGTGAGCCAGTTCGCTCCTATACGGCCTCGCTCTGTCGCATTGCAGGTCCATGAAGCACGCTAAGCCAGCGGTAGTCACACGCTGCCGCCATTAGGAACGCATTTCCGTTCAGCTGGTTGGCGGAGACGGAGCTCTGTATGTCCCTGAGCCGACAACGCAAGCTCTATCAAAATGAAAACGGCGATAGCTGGTGGCTTTGTCAGGACGGCAAGGGAGTATTCATTTTGCATGAAGCGAACGTACCTGCTGAAGGAAACGCTACAAAAACCGGACTTGCAGATTTTTTGGTCAATAACACAGGCGCACCCGAGCATCAGGCGCTCTTGACGATGATTGGCGACCTAACTGGTATCCTCTCCTAACCGCTCGACCATGCCCGGAGGGCTGCCCTGTACCCGCAACTACTGCAAGCTGGCATGCCCTCGCCCAAGGAACCGAGCGGAAACACCCTGGTCTGTTCGGCAATTGCTACCACACTTCAAAAAAGCGCAAGTTGAGGCTTGGCTATCATCAGCCAGAGTATGGCGGACACAGCGATGAACGCTGGAATGCCGAAGGCAAACCACAGCCAGAAGATTCGGTGATATTCAGGAGGCAACGGCGAGCCTTTTGCCGCTGCGATTGAGGCAAGATCTCTAAGGCGCATTTGCATGCAAACGACGGGCAGCCACAGTACCCCCGTGATGACATACAGCACCATCGACCAAACGATCCATCCTTCCCAGAAGGAGTAGCCGACGTACAGCACAAGCAGCGATCCTGTGATGGGCTGTGCAACGACGGCAGTGGCTGTGAAGATAAAGTCCGCGATCACAACAATTCGGGCGACCCCCGCGATGACGGAGGGCTTTCCGCCGAGGTGAGCTGCAAGCATGAAAAACGCAATGCCGGATCCTGTGCCAAGCAAGACCGCTGCGCCGACGACATGTAAGTATTTGAGAACGAAGTACAGCATCATCGATCATCAAGAACAGCAAGCGCTGCGAAATGCAGGACGATAATCGGCCAGATCTTCAGCATCGGCCCTAGAGGATCGGCCCATAGGCGAGGCACAAGTATGGTCCCGATGATCGCGTAAGTGAAGGAGATAGCAATGGCCGCATAGAGTCCGTACCGGCTGGTTGGTCGATAGGCGATCGCAAGTCCAATCACCAGGTCGGATAATGCGCCGGCGATCACCGTCAGCGCCGCACTCGCTCCTTCCACGCCGCCCTCGCCCATGAGACCCATACCGTAGCCCCAGCCCGGCCCCAGCGAGACAAAGGCGGTCGAGATCCAGAATAGAGACAACACGACAAATATCACTGGCTTGAGCAAATACATACGCGCAAACCAGCGTTCCTGCACTGAAGCTGGTTCGGAGGCAAAGAACTCCGGAAGGCCTTTTGGACGCAGCCCAAGCCGCTGCATGTCTTCAAGATCGCCGACCGCGCCTCGCGTAATCTCCCGCTCGGCAGTGCTCCGTACGGGAGGCCGCCAGCCCAAGAGTGAGATCATGTCACCGAATTTGTACATCACGCTCGAAGCAAAGTTCGGCAAGTGGATTTCGTGCGCCGGAGGCCAATGGTACCAACGGCGGATCAGTGCAATGACTTCAAGGAAAGAATAGCGATGCGGGCCCACCAGTTCGACGACTGTCCGTGTGGGCGCACCGGGCTCTAGAAAATGCTGCACGGCTTGCACGACGTCCTCAAGCAAGACGATCTGGAGCTGCCCCGTGTTCGGCATCACCGGCAGAGCGGGGAGGGCCGCCAAGCCTCGCATGAGCGCGCTGGCCCCATAAGCCGCTCGACCGATCACGACGGACGGCCGCAAGATGACCCAGTCGAGGTCACGCCCCATCAGAGCCTTGTCGCCAGATAATTTCGTTTCTGAAAACGCGCTGGGGGTTTGCCGGTCCACCCCGATTGCGGAGAAATGGATGACACGGCGGATTTTGAGTTGCTCACAGGCGGCAAAAAGATGCGCAATGCCCTGGTGATGGACCATTGACGTCGATTCTCTTGGGCTATCTTGGAGCACCCCGGCGCAATTCACGACCGCCTCTACGCCATTGAGATGGGGCAGCCAGTAAGAGGGTGACGTCGCCTCGTTAAGGTCGACCGAGATAGCGCCCGGACTCCCAATGCCGGCGCTTCTACTCATGGAAACAACTGAATGGCCGCGCGAGGATAGGTCAGCCACAATAGCGGATCCCAACAGTCCTGTCCCTCCGATGACGGCAACCTTCATTGATGGTCCTCCGCGTTCGGGGTTAAGCCCTCTTCCGCGACCGCAAGCCTCGAACGAATTCCTCCATGTAGGGAAGGACTTCAAACAGCAAGACTGCGAATAAGAACGTCGCCACGTACATCCAAGGTAATGGCTCTCGCTTCAGGACGAGTTCGTAATGTCCGGGCTCAGAGCCCAGCCCCCAAAGGCTGAGGAATTGCGGCCAGTTCAAGATTATGACGATAACCATCGCCATGAGGGGCATCAGTTCAAGAAAACTATGGACCTGCTGTTCGATGGGCGTGATGAGCCGCTTATGGCTGGCGAAAGTTGTGTCCCAGAGGGCTGTCAGCTGGTGCGTAACAAAGCCCGCGATCATAGCCGCAATAATAAGAGCGTTGATCTCCAAAAATATCGCCGCCAGCAGCGGTATCGCCAGCTCGATCAACATCAACAGATGAAGCAAAGTTTCCTTGTAACCGCTCGTGATCTCAATCCGAGAAGCGCGATGGCAGAGGTAATCAGCAAAGCCGGCCAATAGCCAAAGGGGCATCACAAAGTACAGCAATACAGCTTCGGCTGCTGCGGAATGAGACATCTGGTAAGCACTTCTTCTGTTTACAGGCTGTCTGGAGTGCGGAGGGGAGATGACTTATCCTCGTTTCGCAGCTCCTGCTCCGCCAACTGCCAGAATTCTTCCTCCCTGCCTTCGGGTTTGCCGCTCCGCTCCCATATCTCGTAGGCGCGCTTCTCGATTTCCTTTTCAGTCGGTTGGGTCACCACGTGCCTCCTTCAACTCTATAGGGATCGGGGGGCTAGCCATCAGCGACGCGCTGGGCCGCCTGCTACCACAGCCGTATTTCCGCTCGCCGGCGCAATTCCTTATCTCCGGTGATAAACCCGCGAAGTCAGCGAGGTTCCTCCTTTGAAACCTCGCCTTATAAGCGGCAAAAAGTCGCCTTGGGAGCCGAAGGAAATCGCGGTGCTGACCGCGGCCTACGCCGACCTGCTTCCTGACATGCTGATCTTGGTCTCCTCCAAAACCGCGATCCCCAACCCGGCCAAAGATCGGCCCCTCATTTAGCCCAGATCGAGGCCACGTTCTCTCGATAACTTCAGCGTTCGCCTTTACCATTGCGGTTGGTAAAGCGGGCGTTGCCGAGGCCGGTGCCGATCGTCAGCACGCCCCAACGCCTCACGTCCTGCATGAATGGGACCTCAGAAAGCCCCTGCACGACGCCATCGTTGTGCATGATGACGACCGTGTCGTTTTCGCCGATCTGCGGGATTGCTTCAAGGAGACTGACTGGCAAATTGAACCTGCTGCTCTCCCAGTTTCCCGGCAAGTTCTGCGCGCCCTTCTTGATCGAGCCGTCGCTCTCGATGACGCCTGGGCACGCGATGCCGATGAACGGCGCGAGCTTGAAACCCTCGTCTTCCGCCTTCGCGATCAGTTCTTTGAGCATCTTGATAAGGCGTTTCACGGCGTTCTCACGGGACGGCTCGTCGTCGGCATGACGCCATAGTTCGAACTTCCACACGCATGCCTTGGAGAGGTCCGGCGCCTTCTTACGTCGTGTTTCCACGACGCCGCAGCGGATGTTCGTGCCTCCGATGTCAACGGCAAGGATGGAATCGTGAGCTTCGAAGATCCAGGAAGGAGCGAGATATAGTGCGCCGATAAGACCCGCGTCATCCGGGTGAGAATGGATCGGGAGCATCTCGAGCTTGAAGTTGTCGGCCTTGAGGAGGATTTCGGCGCGTGCGATGGCGAGTTCGCCAAGCCGGCTGTCCCGAAAGCCGCCACCCACCACGATGCGCTCGGTTTTCTCCCAAGCCCTCGTATTGAGGAAGCGGCGCGTTACGTGGGCGAGCTCCTGTGCGAAGTCCTCGACGGCGCTGTGGACGACAACTGAAGCTTCAGGGTCGTCGCCGCCGAGGGCAGCGTCGAGCTCCTTCTTGCTGACGTCTTCAGAAAGCTCCTTTCCGAATGGGTCTTCGCCGGATTTGCGCAGCGGCTTTCGCCACTTTTCGAGAGTTTCCCGGAAGGCGCCCTTGCTGGCGCGGTCCCCGATGAATTCTTCCTCATCTTTAAGTTCGAGGTTGAAGCTGTCGATCTCAACCCACGGGAGGCGAGAGGCGCCGTGAGCAGCGATGCCAGTGTTCGTTTCGTCCGCCATCCTGAGCCTTACAAGCCGCGAGCAACTAGGCGGCTTAAACCAACACGCGCCACTGGCCACGGTTCCTCCCCCATCGCCGGTTGCAAGGCACGGAATCCCGATCGGGCAGCGGCTCGAATTACTCGCGGTCACGTCATGCCAATCTCGTAGATCAACTTCAGTGGCTTCGCGGAATCGGGGCTTCGTTAGCTCTTTGTTTGCGCACTGAGCGCGTCTTGCGCCGTACGTACCAGGCCACCACCGAGATAGCGAGCCACGCAAATGATGCGCCCAGGAAGGCCGCCGCGATGCCGGTGTCCGCCGTCAAAGAAAATGCGACCGCAAAGGCCAGCATGCCCAGCGCGCCGAGCGCGGCGCCAGCGGCGTCGACGGCGGCCGTCATCTGCCCGCGGCGCTCGCCAGCGAGACCCGCTTCGCCCTTGCGGCGGACTTCATGCTTCTCGATGAGCGTTGCGCTTGCGCAGAATATGGCTGGAAGGGCGAGAAAGACGCCACCGACGACAGCTCCATAGCGGCTGCTGACGAGTCCGGTGAAAACGGTCGCGGCGCCGCCGAGCGCGAAGCTGATGAGGTATTCGTACCAACGGCCTTCCTTGAGAGATGACGGTGAAAAGCGGATTGGGGCATGTCGGATCGCGCGCGCCTGGTGGAACTCTTCTAGGAGCTGAACACATGGCAGCTGGGACAATGTGCTGCCGCTCCTGCGTAGCGGGACGACGGTGCTGCGCTACGACACGCGCGGCGCGGGCCAGTCGACCAAGCGCGCGGCACCGGCGACATGGCGACCACGGTCGCCGATATCGATGCGTTGCTCCAGGCCACGGCGCGCAATGGCCGTGTCGTCGTAGCCGGCGGCGCCGTCGGCGGCGCGATCGCACTCACCTTCGCCGCCAGGCGCCCCGAGCGTGTCCGAGGCGTCGTCGGCTTCGGCCCGGCGATCGGGATCGCTGCGGAGCGGCGCCCGGCGATCCTCGCCCATGCCGACTCTGTCGAGGCGCAGGGCATTCCCCGCCATCGCCGAAGCCGAGCTGGCGCGAGCCTATCAGAAACGAATTGCGTACCGACGCGAAGGCCTTTGCGACCTATCGCGCGCGTTGGCTCGCCAACGACCCCGGCAGCTATGCCGCGATGTACCGCATGCTCGCCGGGCTGGAGATGACGGCCGACCTCGCCGCCATACGCTGCCCCGCGCTGATCCATGCCGGCACCAAGGACCCGCTGCGGCCGCCCGCTATGCTGGAGCCGGTCGCGAAGCTGATCGCGCATGCGCGCTTCGAGCCGGTCGAGACCGGGCATTACGCCGCCTGGCAGACTCCGCCCCTGGTGGCGGCGAGCCTGAACGGTTTTCTCCCGGACGCTGCCGCCTGACCTTCGATCTTCCTCTCGACAGCGAGAACATGATGAAACTGCACTGGTCTCCCCGCTCTCCCTTCGTCCGCAAGGTCATGATCGCGGCCCATGAACTCGGCCTCGCCGAACGGTTCAGCACAGTGCGCACGGTGGTCCACCCGGAAGTGCCGCATGAAGGGCTGATGGCGGACAACCCGCTGAGCAAGTTGCCGACGCTGGTTCTCGACGATGGTAGCGCGCTCTTCGATTCGCGGGTGATCTGCGAATATTTCGACGGGCTGGCAGGCGGCGCCCGGCTGTTTCCCGCCGCGGGATCGGAGCGCCTCGCGGCCCTGCGCGACCAGGCGATGGGCGATGGGCTGATGGATATCGCCTTGCTCTGGCTGATGGAACGCTACGAGCCGGAGGAGCGGCGCTCTCCCAAGTTGATCGCCGCCTTCCAGACCAAGGTCGCACGCACGCTCGATCGGCTCGACGCCGATATCGGCGCGATCGCCGCGCGCCCCTACGACATCGGGCATCTGACGATCGGGCCGGCACGCATGAACATGCTGAACGGGTTGGTGATGTTCTGGCTGGAAGCGGCTGGCGCCGCCCCCGACACGGTGACCCATGTCGTGCACACGCATCTGCACAGCGACCATGTCGGTTGGAACACCAGCTACGTCGACGGTCGCTGAGTGCCAACCTTCCCCAATGCGCGCTATCTGCTGCCCAAGGCCGACTACGATTTCTTCAATCAGGAGCTCGCCGAGCGGCCGAGCGCGCTGATCGACAACGCCTTCACCGAATCTGTCGAACCGATCATTGCGGCGGGTCTGGCGGACTTCATCACCGAGGACATGAAAGAGGTTGCACGTGTGCTCGGGGTCGAGCCGGCACCGGGACACAGCCCGGGCATGCTGACCTATCGCCTTCGTTCCGGCAGGGAGGAGGGACTCTTCACCGCTGACGTGATGCACAGCCCGCTGCAGATCGTGAAGCCGGATCTCAACACCAGCTATTGCGCGCTGCCGGACGTTGCTCGAGCGACGCGCCGGGAGGTGTTGAACCGCGCGGCCGATCGCGAAAGCGCTGATCATGCCGATGCATTTCGGCACGCCTCATTGCGGCTATGTCCGCCGCGAGGGCGACGGTTTCCGCTTCGAGCCGGCAAGCTGGTGAAGGCTTAAGGAGACAGGACAATGAGTGGAAAAGTCATCATCACCTGCGCGGTGACGGGATCGTCCCTGTCGCCCTCCATGTCCAAGGCCCTGCCGCTGACGCCGGAACAGATCTTACAGCAATCGCTCGACGCGGTGTCTGCCGGTGCCTCGATTCAGCCCGCGCAGCTACGAGATCGTGACCAAAACAGCTTCGCCACCATCGCCCGGATGATGGACTCCCTGACCGAACACGACATCGCCATGGAGTTCGAGTGCTACGATGTTGGGCATCTCTATGTGCTCGAGCACCATCTCAGCAAGCGCACGGTCAAGAAGCCGGTCATCCTGCAATTCCTGACCGGTACTCTCGGGGGCATCTCCTCCGAGATTGACCATCTTTTGCATCTTAAGCGCACATCCGAGCGCATCTTCGGCAAGGACCTCGTGCTTTTCACCCACGGCACCGGCACCGGCAACATCAAGGCAGCTGCCTTCGGAGCGATGATGGGCACGCATCTGCGCGTCGGGCAGGAGGATAATCTGTTCGAGCGGCCGGGGGTTCCCTTCGCCTCCAATGCCGCGCAGGTCGAGAAGATCGTGCGGGTGCTGCGCGAATTCGACCTGGAGCCCGCCACGCCCGAAGAGGCGCGCGCGATCCTCGGCCTGCCGGCACAGGCGCGCTGAACCGCTTCACCGTCAACCAGACCACGAAGGATTCTGCCATGGCCGCGCCCCGGCCGAGTTACAGGGAGACGCCGAGCCGCTCGGCTCGCGTCCTGCCGGAGGGAGCCTGCAACCCGCATTGTCATATCTTCGGCCCGCGGCCGTCTACTTCTATGCCGGCAAGCCAGAGGACCACCCGCCGATGGGAACACCCAGATGGCGAGCACGGGATCCTGGGCCGGCCAGGTCGGAAACAACGAGAAGCCTTTCGGGAAATACTCCGGACGCACGAAACGGGCTTGCAGCGCGCTCAACAGCCCCAGCAACAAGAAAAGCAACGACAAAGGCGCAGTCAGATACGCGCCGATGCCCACCATGAAATGCAGGCGCGACACCCAATGGAGACCTCGGGCTGGCAACACGGCGAGATGCTGAAGATTGCCCTGACACCAGCGTAGGTCCGCGCGCCGCGAAACCGAGCAGCGAGGACGGCACCTCTTCGTAGCATCCGCCGAGCGTCGGCAGCATGTATGGCCCATCCGGCCCGCCGCATCAGCGCGGCCTCGACGAAATCGTGGCTGAGGATGTGCCCGCCGAACGGTTTCCGTCCCCGAAGCTGCGGTAGTGCGGCCGCTTCGGCAAACGCTCCTACCCGTATTGCGTTGTGTCCCCAGTAGTTGCCTTCGGAGCCGTGCCACCAGACGGCGCCGGCCGCGATCAGCGGACCCTATAGGCTGTCCGCGAATTGCCTGACGCGGCTGAACAGACTTCGCGCGTTGACGATCATGGGAAGCGTCTGGACGAGGCCGCGGTCGGATTCGTGTCCATGACGTGGACCAATCGGTTGTCCCCGCTCATGAGACTGTCGGCATCGAGCACGATCATGAAGTCGTACACGCCACCGAACCGCGTGACCCACTCGGAAATGTTGCCGGCTTTGCGCGCGGTGTTGTCGGCGCGGTCATAGTCGTCGCAAAGCGAGTTCGGGATGGAGCCACTTTGACCCAATCCGCAGCTGCCCAGTTGGTCTGCCGATCACATTCTAGAGCGCGGAGCGTTGGACCGGCTCGCAAAAACACCGTTTGAAGAACCGTTTTAGTTCGGCCCTCTCTCGAACCTGGGACCCGCTGATTAAGAGACAGCCATGGGTTGAAAACAATCAATAACTTAGCGGTCGCACCTCTGGGCTTAACCGGCCCCAAAAGGGCATTCGTCGCACGCTTCGTTGCGTTGAGTCCGGGGACGGTCGTCAGAGACGACGCTTCAGTCCGCTCGAAGCTTATTTCGCCAAAGCGGGTGTTGCGGCAGCCGGCACGGCACACTTGCTCAAGCGAAGCCAGTAGCACGGCACGATCCCTCACTCCGATCGGCACTGAGCGTCGTCCTAGGACGGCCTCTCCCGGCGTTTCGCCCGAACAGCGTGAAAGCGCGCGTTCGTCTGCGGCTTGATGAACAGGGCTGCGACGCTCGGATGATGCTCTCGGATTTCACGTTCGAGGGAGATCACGCATTGCTCGATGTCGTCGGCGCGCTTTTCGTCAGCGAACTCGACGCTGAGGGCGGCAACAACCTTGTCCGGGGATAGTTGCACCGTCAGGAGGCCGTTGGCCTGGAGCACACCGGGCGAACGCCGGGCGATTTCGAGGATCGATCGCGCAAGCTCCGGGTGAGCCGGCTCGCCGATCAGCAGACTCTTGCTTTCGCGGGCGAGCCCGACGGACGTGATGCCGAGGAGAATCCCGATCAGGATCGAGCCCACACCATCCCACACCGGCTGCGCCAGCCATACCGCCGCTGCCGTGGCTGCGGCCGCGATGACGATGCCAACCAGCGCCGCGCTATCCTCGAGCAGCACCATGAATGCGGGCGGGTCCTTGCTGCGGACAAAGGCCTGATAGTAACCGAACCGGACAGCATCCGAGCGGAAGCGACGCAAGGCAACCAGCCACGAGGCGCCTTCGAATAGGAACGACAGCCCGAGCACGACGAAGCTGACGATTGGGTCCTCCATCGGCTCGGGCATGGCAACATGCAGAATGCCCTGATAGAGCGAGACGCCGGAACCGAGTGCGAAGATCAGCAGCGCGACGATGAAGCTCCAGAAATACAGTTCGCGACCATAGCCGAGCGGATGGGACTCGTCCGCCGGGCGGCTGGCGCGACGGTAGCCGTAGAGCAGCAGCACTTCGTTGGAGGTGTCGACGACCGAGTGCACGGCCTCGCTCGTCATCGCAGAACTTCCCGTCCAGATGGCGGCGCCAATCTTCGTCACCGCGACGAGGACGTTGCCCGCGAGCGCGGCATAGACGGCAGTCTTCGACGACGATGCAGCGGCCATGTTCACCAAGGCCAGTCTCCTCCGCAACCAGCGGGCTCGCAGCCCGCTGCGCACAGAAGGTCAGCTACCGTTTGCACGGCGGGAGGAACCATGGCTAGCAGCGGCGTGCCGCGCGAGTTGCTGCACTGCCACTTTACGTTTTTGCCGTGCCAGGCTCGGCCATCTTGCGGTGCTGCTTGGCCACCATCTCGTTCGGCGTGATGTTGGCGACCGTCGTCTGAATCTTGTTCTTCAGTCCGGTGACGATGTCGGCCTCTCCACGTAGCATTGCATGGAAGCCGGCCTTGGCGACCTCGTACGCACCATGCTTCGGCTCGGTGCCGACCTTTGTGTCCATCATCTCGGCGCGGCGAAAGAATTTGGTGTCGGTGGCGCCAGGCATCAGGCAGGTCACCGTGACGCCGCTGTCGCGCAGCTCCTCGCGCAGCGCGAAGGAGAATGAATCCAGGAAAGCCTTGGAGGCGTTGTACACGGCCTGAAAGCTGCCGGGCGTGAAGCCGGCGATCGAGCCCGTGATCAGGATGCGCCTGGATTTGTGCCGCAGCATCTCGTTGCCGATGCGATGGATCAGGTAGAGCGTGCCAGTGATATTGGTATCGACGACGTGCCTGATCCGGCCAAAGTCCTGATCGAGAAACGCCTTGCCGAGGCCGACGCCGGCGTTGGCGAGCAACGCATCGATCGGACGGTCCTCGACCGCAGCGCAGAGCTTGTCCACGCCCTCGGTCGTGGCGAGATCGGTCTCGACCGGCTCCACGCTGCCGCCGAGCCTGCGGAGATCGACGGCTACCCTCTCGATCGCAGGCTCATCCGCGGCGATGACAAGATTTAAACCGACTTGCGCACAGCACCTGGCGAGTTCCAGGCCGATGCCCGTGGAGGCACCGGTGACGACGGCGAGTTGATTGGCGGGCATAAGGCGTATCCTTGCGGATTAGGATGATGACGCCAATCGCCCGACCGGCCAGCCGTTCCTATTTCCGCATCAGGGCCCGGGCAGTTCGAAGAATTTGCGCGTCGTGTAGCAACCGTCGTTCCTTCCTGGACTTGGATGCCACGTAGTTGAGCCCGGAGGACGGAGATGAAGGCGGCGCTGGTTTGGCATGGCAAGGAGGACATCCGGTGCGACACCGTCACTGATCCCGAGATCCAGGACCCGCGCGATGACATCATCAAGGTCTCGAGCTGCGCCATCTGCGGATCCGACCTGCCCCTCTTCCACAACTTCGTACTTGGCATGCTCCCCGGTGATATCGTGGGGCACGAGACCATGGGCGAAGTGGTCGAGGTCGGCTCCGGGGTCGATGGCAAGCTGACGAAAGGCGACCGCATCGTCGCTCCGTTCACCATCATTTGCGGCGAATGTGACCAGTGCAAGCGCGGGAATTTCTCGGTTTGCGAGACGACCAACCGCAAGCGGCATCTCGGCGACAAGGTGTTCGGGCATACGAAGGCGGGCCTATTCGGCTACACGCACCTCACCGGCGGTTATCCGGGCGGCCAAGCCGAGTATCTGCGCGTGCCCTATGCCGATGCCACGCACATCAAGGTTCCCGTCGGCATTCCCGACGAGCAGCTGTTGTTTCTCAGCGACATCTTCCCGACCGGCTGGCAAGCCGCCGTCCAATGCGACATCGAGCCGACCGACACCGTCGCGATCTGGGGCTGCGGTCCGGTCGGGCAGATGGCGATCCGCAGCGCCATCCTGCTCGGCGCCAATCAGGTGATCGCGATCGACTGCCTGCCTGAACGGCTCAGCATGGCGGAGGCCGGGGGCGCCACCACGATCAATTTCGAGACCGAGAGCGTGGTCGGACGCTGAACGAGCTTACCGACAGCAAAGGGCCGGAGAAATGCATCGATTGCGTCGGCATGGAACGACGCGGTTCATTTCTGCGCCGTGACGACGAGTTTGCTTTCGACGGTACCCGTCTCGCCCTGCACCTTGGCGCCTAGCGAAAGTTGCCAGCGGCCAGCCATGCTGACAGTGGCCTTAAACCGGTACGTGCCGGGCTCCTTCCCGGGCATGGGCGTCACCTTGGTGACCATCTCCTGCATGCCGTCCGGTGCCCATGTCGAGCCTGGAGGCGAAGATGACAGCGTCCGGTACCGGCTTGCCGGTCTTCGTGTTCAACAGCCGAACTGAAATGACCTTGTCGGCGCCGGCCTGGACGGTCGGCTCCACGAGCTGGAATTCGCAGTCTTTGATGTCGGCAAAGGCGGGCTTCGGCGCCCCCATGATCGAAAGGCCGATCAGCGCGGCAGCGAACGCGTGCGCAGCAGTGGTAGTCTTCATGATGCTGTCCTCGAAACGTCTGATGTACCGCCGAAGCGGCATGCGGCGACGCAATCCAGCCTTCACGGCCGTGCGTCGACGTTCCGGCGCAGCGGCGCCGGTCAGACGTTCGATCGAGGGGGCTGATCCGGAGGGGGACGGGTTAGGCCGTCGGCGATCACGTCATCAAGCGGCTGCAGCAGTTCACGCGCAGGCTGTCCGATTCTCACTGTCGCCGCCGAAGGTCCAGTCTGGAGTAACCTTCAACATGCAGATCGCGACGAGAGGACAGTCCTGGCATTGCTTGTTGTTCTGCTTGTCGGGGCAGCACGCCATGTCATCCGGCATGTCCTGCGCGTCTGCCATCTGCATCGCGCCCATCGAATGTCCCGCCGCCGCCAGCGTCACCAGCGGTGCGACCGTCAGCCCCGTAGTCACAAGTACCGCGACCAGAAACCTGAGGAGGCGGCGAGCATTCATGGTGTCGCAGTCTCATAGGGCGGGACGCTGGAAAGTGCCCCCGTTCACAAACGCGCGAGCCGGGCGCCCAGTGGTTAACTTTCCAAGACGGTCAGCCGATGGCTTCCTTGCCGAGGAACCGCATGAACGTCGCACGACCTGCCGGTCCGAACAGCACGACCGTGTAAGGCTCGGGGTGTCCACCTTCCATCCCCGGCGACCCTACGGGCATGCCGGACACGGCAAGCCCCAGAGCCTTCGGGCGCTCTGTCAGCAACCGCCTCACCGCCGGCGCAGGTACGTGTCCCTCGAGAACGTAGCCGCCCACCTCCGCCGTATGGCATGCGGCCAGATCGGTCGGGACGCCCAAGCGTCTCCGGACGCCCGCAAGATCGGAAGCGTCGTCCACCTGGACCGTGAATCCGGCGTCGCGCAAGTGTTGTACCCAGCCCGAGCAACAGCCGCAGTTCGGATCCTGGACCTTGATCATGGGTTCAGCGGCAACGGCGGGGCGTACCACCGCTCCAACTGTCCCGGCAACGATCAGGGCCAGAAAGGATCGTCGCGCAAAGCAGGCCTTCTCCGCGCCTCGTTCTTGGTAGCTCATCGGACATCTCTCCGTGAAGAAGAGGAGGGATTGCGGAGGTAATTGTATTCCGCGATCCCTCGTCGGCCAATCAGCGAACGTCGCCCACGAAACTAGCGGGATTTGGGTCCTCCATGATAGCGCCATGGGGACTCACCCGCCATCGGAGTGGTCGTGGCCTGATACTCCGGCGTTCCGCGATCATAGGCGAACGCCGAATATGGACTGCGCTGCGGGAGAGACGGTGCTCGCTTGCGCGGTTTGCCTGGCCTCGTCTGGCCAATAGCTCTTGTCTGAGATCGTCGAGCCCGCCTGGGCGCTGGCGGACAACGCCGCCAGAATAGTGATTGCGAGAAGGCTTTTCGTCAACATGGTCCCGGCTCCATCATCTTGCTGAAACGCATGCGTTGCGCTTCTAATGAGGAGTTCGGAACCGATCATCCGGTGGTTACAGGTTCACGCCGACGTGAGAGGCGTCAATCCGTCGTTACCAGCGCAGCAGCCGCGGTCCCAAGATAGCGCCGGCGAGCGTGCACAGCACGATCGTGCTGCCATACCAGAGCGCGATAAAGGGCAGCGAGTCGTCGGTGCAGTGAAGCGCATAGCCGATCGCACTCACACCACCTGCGAGCAGCCCGCTGAAGGCGCCTGTGCGTACCAGATTTGTCGGAGCCGCCTGTCGCACCGCCCAAATGACGACCGCAAAGGGAAGGACCGCGATGATCGGAATGGAAATGAGGCATTCAAGCCAGTCGTTCCCCATCACGATCTTGTCCCAGTGCGAGCTGGGCGCCTGTCCAAGGCTGACGCCGGCGAGCAGCAGGATCGCCATGAATGGTAGCGCGGCGAGTCCAGACGAAACTCTTCGCTCCCCTCCCGGACGGGCAAGTCGCATCAAATAGACGGACGCCGCGCCTACCGTTCCGATCGCGAACGCGAGCTTCAGGAACAGGAAAATCACGGCGCGAGGCGTGGTCAGGTCCTCGCGGACGCCCAGCGCGATGAACATGATCCCAATCGCAACGACAATGCCAACCGCAAGCGCGACGCCCACGCTTCGACCGACCAGCCGCCTATTGATCGGCTCCACGTTGGTGCTGAGTGCGGCGATCAATTCGTCTGTCTTCATCTTTGCGCTCTCTGGGCGATTAATGCCGCCAACGCTTTTAGTCCACGATGGATATTGACCTTCACGCTGGATTCGGAGATGCGGCATCGCCGTGCGGCTTCGGCCACAGTTAGGCAGTCGACCTTCACGGCCTCGATCGCGCATGCAATCTGCTCAGGCAATTGCTTTAGCAGACGCGCCAGGTCAAAACTGCTCTCTGCGCTCAGGTGATCGTCACGCGCCGTGACTTCACTGGCTTCGTCGATCGGCACATTGGCCATGGGCGCCCGGTCCCGGCGCAGGAAATCGATCAGTTTGTAGCGCGCAATCGCGTGCACCCAGGGCGTCAGCGGCTCACCCGGATCGTACGTGTGTCGCTGCGTGTGGATAGCCAAGACGGCCTCCTGAACCAGATCCTCCGCTTCCGTCGCACCTCGGCCGATCTTCGCGAGCTTGCCTTTGTAATAGGCACGCAAGTGTCGGCTCAGCCGCTCAAGCAGCATGCGATGCGCGGCGGCGTCACCCTCCTGACTGGCAAGCATGAGCGCCTTCAGCTCGGTTTCCGCGGTCATGCTCGCCTATCTACGTTTTAGTTCGATCGCCCAGTCGTTTCGGTTACAGCCAATCGGAAAATCTTACTTTAGGTCCGACGCTGGCGAGAATGAGACCTTCGGATTGGTTTCCGCCACAACCCGCAACGAGCCCGCAAGCGACGAGAGATGCTGCAGATCGGCAATTTCCTGCGTCACCTTCTCCAGGCTCACCGGCGCGAACCATACCCCGTAGGAACCGTCCCTGCGGCCCCCGCATTTGCGTGATCGTAGAAACCATTCCTTCGACCGTCGATTGGAAGAGCGGGGCGGGAGCGTTCCGGAAGGATGGAGATTTTCCATGCATGCGCAACAAATGATCAGCACTCATCCCCACGTGCGCGGACAGACAAACGACGCGCTCATCCGCTGCATTGAGGAGTGCTACTCCTGCGCGCAAACCTGCACATCCTGTGCTGACGCCTGTCTGGCGGAGGACAATATCAAGTCGCTTACGCAATGCGTCCGCCTGAACCTGGACTGCGCCGACATCTGCAACGTCACCGGCAGGATATCGACCCGCCGCACCGGATCGGACGAGGAGACCATCCGCAGGATGCTGCACGCCTGCGCTGCGGCGTGCCGGCTCTGCGCCGAGGGATGCGAGAAGCACGCCAAGATGCATGAGCACTGTCGAATCTGCGCGGAAGCATGCCGGCGGTGCATGAGCGCTTGTGAAGAGGCAGGTCGCAGCATGGCGCACTGATGCATTGGGCCCTGCTCTCTTCGAGCGCAACCAGCACATTCGAAACGGCTGCCGACCTGCTCAAGCTGGAAGTAGGTCGGCCCCGAACTCAGGCCGAGTGAAATTCGCCTAGCCCCGGTGCTGCGCAACTTGAGCATGGCAGCGGCTGGTTTGGGGAATCTACGGAAACGAGCCGTCCCTGACGACCGCCGGGTCGTTCCCACGATTATGACCCGTTTTCGCCCCGGATGCAGTTTCGCCTCGTCATCAACCGGCATAGTCGGGCCGCTTGGCGTGTTGGTTTCCGTACGATCGATGGTTCCGAGCGTCGCCTCGGCAGCAGGCGCTTGGCCGCGGGAAGGAACCTGTTCGGCTTCTTCCGATTGGCTTCTCGCACCAGAACTCCGACGGAGGCTGCGCTGGCCGAATTCGTCCAACTTGGCGACCGCATGGTCGAGGTTCAACTTGCCGGCCGCGGCATCCGCGACCGACGCGTCCTGAAGGCCATGGCACAGGTCCCTCGGGAGCGGTTCGTGGAATCCGGCTTCGAGGAATTCGCCTATGAGGATGGGGCGCTGCCGATCGCGAACGCCCAGACCATCTCGCAGCCCTATATCGTCGCATTGATGAGCGAAGCGGCAGAACTGAAACCGGCAGACAAGGTGCTCGAGGTCGGGACCGGTTCGGGCTATGCCGCGGCGGTCGCCTCGCGCCTCGCCGGATCAGTTCACACAATCGAGCGACATGCCGATCTGGCCAGGATCGCCGCCCTGCGTCTGGCGGCGCAAGGATACGACAACTGCGTGGTTCACACCGGCGACGGCACCCGCGGCCTGCCCGCAGAAGCGCCATTCGACGCGATCCTGGTAGCCGCTGGCGGCCCGACGGTGCCGAATGCGCTCAAGAGCCAATTGGCCGTCGGCGGGCGGCTCGTCATCCCCGTCGGCGCTCGCGAAGACGAACAGTCGCTGCTGCGGGTCACGCGCCGGAGCGAAGCGGAATACGACGAAGAGACCTTCGGTGCCGTCCATTTCGTGCCCCTGATCGGAGAGCACGGATGGGCCGAGGACGGCACGCGCGCCGCCAGCAATCACATCCCCGGGCGCACACGCTTCCGCTCGCTGCCGGAGATGATCGGCGCCGCCATCGAACCCTTGCCGGCCCTCGAAGATCCCGCCTTCGGCGCCCTCTTTGATCGTTTCGCGCAGTGCCGCGTCGTCCTGCTGGGCGAAGCCAGTCATGGCACGTCGGAATTCTACCAGGCGCGCGCCGCGATCACGCGCCACCTGATCGAGAAGCACGGCTTTACGATCGTTGCGGTCGAGGCGGATTGGCCGGACGCCGCCGCCATCGACCGCTACGTTCGCCATCGGGCGTCCCGCGGCTCCGGCGAAAGGCCGTTCGAGCGTTTCCCGACCTGGATGTGGCGCAACACGGATGTCGCGGCCTTCGTGGCGTGGATGCGCAAACACAATGAAGGAAAGCCGACAGGCGAGCCGGCCGGATTCTTCGGCCTCGACATCTACAACATGCGAAGCTCGATCGCGGCCGTTCTCGCCTACCTCGACGGCGTGGATCCCGAAGCCGCGGCCGTGGCCCGCGAACGCTACGGCTGCCTGACCCCTTGGCAGCGCGAACCTTCGACCTACGGCCGTGCCGTCCTGACCGAAGGCTACCGGAAATGCGAGGCGGAGATCCTTCGGCAGTGCCAGGATATCCTGAAGAAGGAGTTGGACTACGCGGCGAGCGATCCGGACAGCTTCCTGGACGCCGCGCAGAACGCGCGGCTGATCGCCTCGGCCGAGCGCTACTACCGCATCATGTACTACGGCGGCGCCGAATCCTGGAATCTCCGCGACACGCACATGTTCGAGACCCTGGGCCATATCCTGGACGCACAAGGTCCCCGATCCAAGGCCGTGGTCTGGGCGCATAACTCCCACATCGGAGACGCCCGTTTCACCGAGATGGGCGCGGTCCGCGACGAACTCAACATCGGTCAGCTTTGTCGGGAGAAGTTTGCCGAAGCAGCGTGTCTGATCGGGTTCGGCACCCATACGGGCACCGTCGCCGCCGCGTCGGATTGGGACGGCGAGATGGAAGTGATGCAGGTGCGGCCGTCCCGGCCGGACAGCTATGAGCGGCTGTTCCACGACGCGGGAGCGGCGAGCGGTTTTCTCGAATTCCGCCGGGACGAGAGCCTTCGACGTTGCCTGCTGGAGCCGCGCCTCGAACGGTTCATCGGCGTCATCTACCGCCCGAGCACCGAGTTGCAAAGCCACTATGCGGAAGCTTCGATGCCTCAGCAGTTCGACGCGTTCTTGTGGTTCGACGAGACGCACTCGGTCCGTCCTTTGGGACCAGAGCATCGCCCTAGCGGCGTCCCGGACACCTATCCATTCGGACTCTGATGGCGACGCCGCGGACCTGCTCGCTGCCACATAGCAGCGTCAGATCGATATGCGCGTCCCGAGATGCACCACGACCAACAACGTCAAGACGCGACGAGAAGGATGCCGGCCGACATCTGCCTCAGCCCAGCCGACTTCCCGACTACATGAATGTTGGTGGATCTGTTTTGCCGCAGAACAACAGCTCGCGCGCAAAGAACTCCTGATAGCGGCCTTCCTCAGAACGTTCCGAGAAGGGTGAACAGCGCGACCTCGGCCAAGAAGGCGACGGTCATGATCACGATCGTGCCGAACACATCGCCTATCGGCATGAGGGGCATGGCGGGTCTCATGTCCTGCGCCCCTGTCGTGAACCGCAAAGCCACGCAAAGGTTTCGGTTCCGGCTGCCGAGTTCCAGGTATAAGGTCGGCAGCCGGGCAGGCCGTGCACAGAGGGCGCATCATGCGGGTCCTTGAATTGTCATGCTGGTGTGTGACCGCGGCAGGCGTGGTCGTGGCCGTAATGGCGCTGCTGTGACCGTCATCCTTGGCGCCTGCTACCTGAACTCCACGTGAAGGATCAGTTCGGATCATATTGGCCAGCCACCACTTCGCTGTGAGCCGCCACATAGGCTTCATCGATGTGGGTGTTGCCGGTCTCCAGTGTCAGCCTTCCGCCGTTCGGCATGGCATCCCGCGCGTTGACGGCGAGGTTGAGGATGGCGGCCTCGAGTTCGTTCGGATCGGCTTCCGCGCGCCACAAACCAGCACCGAGCACCGTCTCTACGGAAATGGTCTCGCCGAGGGTGCGATGGATCATCTCGGAAAGCCCATTGACCAAAAGGTTGACGTCGATCGGCTTGGGATCGAGCGGCTGCCTTCGCGAAAACGCGAGAAGCCGCTGGGTAAGCGAGGCCGCTCGCTGGGCACCCGTCATGGCGTGACGCACGGCGCGCTGCAGATGGGCGGAATTGGAAGGAATATTCCGCTGCAGCGTGTCGAGATTTCCGATGATCACCTGGAGGAGGTTGTTGAAATCGTGGGCGATGCCTCCCGTCAACTGCCCCACGGCTTCCATCTTCTGGGATTGCCGCAGCGCCTCCTCGTTGCGCTTGAGCTGTTCGGTGCGCTCGAGCACTTGCTTTTCCAGCGTCGCGTTCAGCTCGACCAGCGCCTCCTGGGCGCGCTTGCGTTCGGCGATCTCGCGTTGCGAGGCCTGCGACAGGCGGACATTGTCGATCGCAACCGCCGCTTCGGCCGCAAGCCCCGAAAGCCCCCGCTCCGAGCGCTCCGAAAAGACGCCGGCCTTGCCGTGGCCGAAGAACAGCCCTCCGATCACGCCCCCGGTCCGCGAGATCACGGGAACGGCGAGATAGCTGCGCACGGGCAGACGGCCTTCGGGCATGCCCTTAAGCGGCGGGGTTTTTGCCGTAGCGCGGATCCTTGGTGATATCGTCGGAGCGGACGATGCCCTCGCCGTTGAAGGTCGGCGCGAACACTTCGGTGTTTCGCGGCATCGGAAACTTCGAGAATGCCTCCAGCGGCGCGCCCGACAGCGTGTAGAGCACGTAGCTCTCGCCGGCCTCGTTGGTAAGATTGTAGAAGAACGCGCCGAACTCGGCGCCGCTGAGTTCGACGCCCGCGTCCGTGACGATCTGCACCAAGCGCTGAAGATCGGTCTTGAGGGCAAGAGTGGATCCGGCGCGGTTGAGCACTTCGAGCGCATGCCGCTCCTCGCGAATAATTTCCTCGCTCTCCCGCTGGACCGTTCGGTCGCGCAGGATCTTGACGAAACCGATGATCTCCGTGCCTTCGCGGATCGGGCTTAGTTCGCCGACCGCCCAGAAGCGGCTCCCGTCCTTGCGGACGCGCCAACCTTCCTCGCCACCGTCCCTGCCGTGGGCGATCGCATCGTCCATTTCCCGGCCCAACCGGGCCTGTCCCTCGTCTCCGGCAAAGATGCGCCCCAGGGACTTGCCGAGCATCTCGGGCTCGCTCCACCCCAGAATGCGGCTTGCGCCGCTATTCCAACTGGTGACAAGCCCTCGTTGGTCCGTGCTGATGATGGCCGTGTCAGTGGCGCCGTTGACGATTTGACGCCACTGGGCCGCGGTGATGTCACCGGGCGAGCTCGCGAGGTCGTCAACTTCGATCACGCTGCTCCTCCCACACTGCGACCGCGGATGCCCATCCCGGACGGGCCTGACGCTCCGGACGCTGCCGGCGCCGGCTGCTCGAAGTTATTTTGATCCCCCAACGATTGCTTGGAGTTGCCTTGGCCAACGCAGCGCGCCAGCAGCGGGTTCCCACCGGCAGCGGTTGCCTGGGACGACGAAACTGAAGGGAACAAAGGGCGGTCGGCCCGCAGAACATCGGCCTTCCCCTCGTGAAGCGGTGGCGCTGCCGTCCCTAACCCAATCCTTCCCGGTCCCAAGCATTCTTTCACGGGCAGCATCGGCGGAGATCATCCCTAGGCGGCTCTGGCGCGCATCTCTCCGGGCGGATGCGGCTTCGAAGAGCGGAGATTGTCAACTTGCGGGCTAATCGAAAAACATCGATGGAGGTGGATTCCCATGAACGGATGCGGCGGGATGGCTCGCCCGCAAGCTCCGTCGTCGACAGACCGGTGCGCTAAGCGGGCGGCGGCGCCGCATTGAGCAGTTGCGAAACAGCAGTCACCAGCTGCGCCGGCGCGAAGGGCTTTTGCAGCAGAACGCTGTTGGGGACGCCTTGCGAGGTCCACTCGTTGCCGGCCGCTCCGGTCATGTACACGACCGGGAAATCAGCGACGATCTCCCTGATCTGCCTCGCGACATCCCATCCGCTCAGCCTGCCTTTGAGGTTCACGTCGGTGACCAGCGCCTTGTATTCGGCGACCTTGCCCCTGAACAGAGTCAGTGCCTCCTCTCCGGACGACAAGGCATGGGTCTCGAACCCGCCCTCGCGCAGGAAATCTTCGACCACGCCCTGCAACGGGTAGTCATCCTCGACGATGAGGACCAATGGCGCTTCAGGCACGCACAGCTCTCGTTGGTTGGAGCCCCCAGGGGCGAAGTCGCTTCACGGCCAATGTACAAAAGTGAACCTACGGGAAAGTTCCGGAATCCGGTTTTGGGATCATTCTAAGTTGCCTTCCCCGCCGTGGCCGACCGCCGCGAAGAGGAAGGAGACGCGGCCGGCCGGTCTCCTCAGTCGCCGAGCAGCGTGCCGACGAGCTTCAGCGCGCCTGGTGCTCCGGGCCGCCGGCCCCGCATCGCAGGAATTTGCCCATGTCCGTGTAGGACGTCTGCCCACCTGAACTGGCGTTCGGCTGGTGTTTCACGACAGGCATCTTCGATGCGGGGTCGCGCGCCAAACGTCGCCATTGCTGCTCTCGTAGATAAGTCGCTCCATGCCGATCAATCGGGTGGGCGCAATTCCGTTCCGATGTCGAAGGGGACTTGGACCCTCGCATGTGTCATCATATCGCCCTTCCCTGCTCGGGCAGCTGAGTGAGATGCTGGCCGAGAGACAGCCGCTTCCGGCAGCGCCATGAAGTCGAAGAAAGGATCGTCGATGTCCGACCAATCTTCGGAGCTATCCGGGACGGCCCAGCAGATCAACGATCTGTTCGACTTGGCCGAACTATCGAATGCCATCGAGACGGCAGAGTTCAAGCAATTCCTCGATCACATCCCGATCGCCATCGTGGTCTCGAAGTTTTTTCGCGGCGATAGCGCATCTGCTACGCCAACAAAGCCTCCGAAACTCTCTTGGGCCAGGATGCGAAGGATTGCGCGGGCAAGGGCTGGTCGATTTTGGCCGCGTTCAAGGACGAACACGATCCGAACGTCACGCTCGAGGCAGCCATGCTGAAAGGCGGAGAGGAGTTTCTCGGCACCTTCCGGGCGGAGCCGCCGAGGCCGCTTCTCGTCGAGGCTTTCTCCGGTCTCATTCAAAAGGAGGACGGAAGCGAGAATTATCGCATAGCCGCGCTGATCGACATAACCGACCGGGCGCGGGCCGAGCGCGAGGAATATGCGCGCCGGATTCGCGACAAGGATATCCTGCTGCGGGAACTGCAACACCGCGTGAAGAACAATCTTCAACTGATCGTCGCACTCATACGGCTCGAAGCGCGCAACGAAAGACGGGGCGGAAGGGCCGACCTGCAGACGCTTGCCGGCCGTATCGAGTCCTTGCATCTGCTTTATCAGGCTCTGTCGAACGATGCCGTCGGCGAAGAGACCGACCTCGGCCACTACCTGAGCCAGATCGCCGCCGCTGTCATGAACACGTGCGCCGTCGACGGAATTCGACTGGAGCAGAAAATGGAGCCTGCGCGGGTGTCGGTCAACACGGCGCTGTCCGTGGGTCTCGTCGAGAACGAGGTCCTGACCAACTCCTTCAAACATGCCTTCAATGGTCGCGGGCATGGCGTGATCACAATCGAATGTCTGCGCCAGGGCGAGGAAAGGCATCGCGTCGTCGTAGCGGACGATGGAGTCGGGTTGCCCAAGGGCGTCACGTGGCCGATCCCGGGAAAGATCGGCGCCCTCATCGTTCAAACCCTGAGGGAAAATACGAAAGCGGACTTCAGCGTCGTGTCCGCGCCAGAAAAGGGCGTTCGCGTAACGATGAACGTCGACCGAAATGTAGTCGCGCGAGACCCGGTCTGAAGTTGTTCTTGGAGCTCGAGCAGGGTTCCAGCCGCCGCAAACGGCCCTCGCTTGCCGGAGCGGCGCGCGCCGAACTAGACGAGTTCTGGGCGAGGCGACCGAATCTTGACCGCGAAACGATGTTGCCGGTCAGACGCGAACCTTCAAATGAATGGATAGCCGCCGACTGAGGCACCCTTACTCTTCCAACTCGCGCAAAATGCGGTCTCGGTGCTGAATGTGTTGGGCTTGGGTGAAGTAGAAATTTTCGAGTAGCTTCTTGGCTTCGGTAACGTCCGCTCCGAGGCAGGCCAAGTCCGCAATCCGCTCTTCCTGCTCGGCAATGTGTCGCTTGCCTTCGGCAATGTGCCGGTCGGCTTGTTCCAAATGCCGAAGTTGCATTTCTCGATCCATCTGCCTGACCTCGGATCAGTGGCCGCAGCACGCGCCCTTGCCGTTCTCTTGGATCGGCGGGCACGGCACGGTGCCGTAGGAGCAGAACACGCAGCAATCGCGCCGCCTTGGCTTGAGCCGGCCTCCGCAGCCCTTGCAGTCGTAAAAGAACTGGCAGGCATCGATCGGCATCGGCTCAGTGGCTTGGTAGCCGCAGCCTGGGCAAGTCAAGGTCGATTGGAGTTGCATCCGGTATCGATACCCGATCCCTCAAATTAGGCCAGCCCACATTTTTTCTGAACGCCGGCGGACCGCCAGCATAGCTGTCGGGTCGGACGAGCGGGAACGTTCCGCCACGGCGCCTGTTGCCCGACCGGGCAGGCTTGGGTCAGCAGCCGAGCCAATCCATGACCACCGCAGCCAAGATGGGAAGACACGTTGCAGCCGCCGAGCGGGAGCGGTCGGCTCCGCCGGACAAGTGGACCGTCATCTTGGGGGTGGCTCTCCTGATGGCAGCGGCCCTGACCGCCGTCCTGCTACCGGAAGAACGTCGCCATATCGAAACCCCCGGCGGAAGAAACCCCTTGCGCAAGGGCTCCCGTGACACGACTGCTCCCGAGGCGTTAGGCGCAAACGACCGCGGCCGGCAGGCGAGTTCACCCTCCGAGATCCCGGCGCGCGGGTGGAAGGACATTCTGCTGCGGGTCTACTCCAACATCTCCGAGCACCGCGTCCTGGCGCTGGCCGCTGGCATGACCTACTACAGCCTGCTGGCGATCTTTCCCGCGCTCTCCGGAGTCCTGCCCGGCGGCGCGGTGGACGTCGCCTGGGACCAGCTCACGCGGGTCGCCTCGAAGGGTGGCGGGACGCTCGGGGCGACCTTCGCCATCGGGCTCGGGACCTCCCTTTGGAGTGCCAACGCCGCGATGAAGTCGCTGTTCGACACTTTGAACATCGTCTACGGCGAGCATGAGAAGCGAGGCTTTCTGACCCTGAACGCAATCTCGCTGTCTTTTACGCTCGCCGGATCCTGTTCGTGCTCACGGCGCTGGGCGCCGTCGTGGTCATTCCAGTCGTGCTCAACTTCATCGGGCTGTCGAACTTCGCCGACCTTATGCTGCGCATCGCCCGCTGGCCGGCGATGTTCATCGCGGTCGCGCTGGCGCTGGCGTTGATCTATCGCTACGGGCCGAGCCGCGAGGCGCCGCGCTGGCGCTGGATCACGTGGGGCAGCGCCGTGGCCGCGGTGCTCTGGCTCGGAGCGTCCGCGCTATTCTCCTGGTATGCGGGCAGTTTCGGAAAGTTCAACGAGACCTATGGCTCGCTCGGCGCGGTGATCGGCTTCATGACCTGGCTCTGGATCTCCGCCATCGTCATTCTGATTGGCGCCGAGCTGGACGCCGAGATGGAGCACCAGACCGCGCGCGATACGACAACCGGCTCGCCAAAGCCGATGGGCGCGCGGGGCGCCAGAATGGCCGATACGGTGGGTCCCGCACGCAGCTAAGGCGCCGTTGGTCGCAGCGCGCTCTTCACCGCCGCGCGGTCACGCGCGGAAGATCCTGACCGGCCGGCTGCGCGAGCTGGCCGACATCTTGCGCGATGGCCGGCGACGTCGGCGATACCGAGGGCGTCCGGGTGCCGTCCACGAGCGCGGCTGTCGAGGCGACGAGCACCAGCAGCGCCGCGGCGATCAGGGCGAGGAATGCGTTTTTCCATCCGCTGCCAACGGGCTGCCGACCATTCAGTTTCCGCATAGGTAGCGAGCGCCCGACTAATCCGAATGTCCGTAGAGGGCGCTCGGCCAGCCGCACGGAACCGCTTGCCTGCCGTTTCGGACGGAGTGCAGTAGTCTTCCGGGCAGAAGAAGGACCACTTCTGTGGTAATGCGCGCGCAGCACCGGGGCTGGCGATTTCAGTACGACAAAGCATACTTCGAGCCGGTGGGCCGCCGAGAAATCGGCGGCCATTTCGCTTTCAGGAGGACGTTCTAGGGGGCCAGCGTAGCGCCCTCAGTCTTCTTTCAGGCCGCCGCGGGCCGCTGGAATGACCTGCTGGACTCTCGATGGGACGGTGAATCGCGCACACCGCGTCAGTACGGATGGGTCCGGTCGGCAGGGACAGATCGCCCGTGCGAAGCGCACCAGGCCTACTCGCATTCGTGTCCGAGCAGCTTGTGGGTACTTCGATTCACGAAGTGCAGCTTGCCGCAAGCGGGACAATCCACGATGACGTACGAATTGCGCGCACCATCCGGATCGTCGTCGATCCAGCGCTGGACGTTTTCTCCGGAGACGGGACATCGGAACATGTAGTGGGACATGCCTGCACTCTGCTTCCGGACGGTGTCGTCGCCATGAGGCAGATCAACGTTTTGACTGCATCCGGCGGCGCCCGTCGTTGGCGCGGAGCCGGCTTCGACTGGTTTTGTTTCTCGCTGCAGGCGCGTCAGCCGTCCTTGAGTGCGGACTTGACCTCGCGCACCGGCCAGCTTTCTCCGGCGGGTATCGCACGCACCATACCGTCGTCGCCGACCAGCGCGTGAGAACTGACTTCGTCTTCGATCGGAACGACGGCAAGTTCGGTCTCCGGCTTCCAGTCGAGGGTAAGGTTGAGATCGCCCGGAAAGATCTGCCAGCGCGACCCATCGTCGAGTTCGACGATGTGGCTCTCGGAATGCGATCGGATCTTCATGAGGGGCTTCGCTGTATCTCCGACGGCTACTTCTGTCCCGACGGGGACTCGGCGTTCGAGTTGTTGGGGTTCTGCTTGTTGGCCTGGTGATGACCGATGACGCATCCCGCCGCGGCACCGAGCTTGCCGTTGCCGGCCAGGTGGCCGGCAACGCCGCCGACGATGGCGCCCTTGATGCATCCCTTGGCCTCCGCCGGCGAAACCAGGGCGAGTGCGAACAGGCAGATAGTGGCCAAGATCGCTTTCATGATCCTTCTCCGAGACAATGGTGTCGGTGGGCCAAGCCGCCTGATGGCTGTTCCGTTCGTCCCCCTGTAGACGGGATCGGCGCGCCGCCGCAGTCAATCGAAACGCTGGATGGGCGCAGCCCCGCCTTTGGGGGTTTTGGGGGCTTGGGGGGGCGGAGCCGCGCAGGCCGCGCATTCGCGCGCAGACCCGGAGAATCAATCCGGATCAAGCGCGCTCGTTCCTCACGTCGGAGGACGGAAGATCTTCGATCATGAAAATTGAAGACTCTGGCTGCGGGCATCGTATGATCCGTTTCCAGGGGTTTCAGGGATGACTGCCACGATCAACGCGCGACCGATGTGTCCGGTATGCAAACACCGGATGGCGCGCATCTCTCCCGGCCAGCGCGGATTCGAGGAGCGCACCTTCGAGTGCTCGACCTGCGAGCGTACGGAAGTGATCCGCTTCGCCGTCGACCCGATGCAGACGGATGCGGTCGGCTAGCTCGCCGGCGAACTGAAGCCGCCGCAGTGACGTTCGACGAAGCTTGTGTGAGTGGAGCGTAGGGTGATGGACGAGGACTTCTGCAGAGAACAGGTGCAGCGCATCCGCGCTCTGGCCGAGCGGGCCGATCCTTTCACCCGGCGTCGCCTGCTTGCGCTGGTCGGCCGATACGACGCCAAGCCTAGCGGTCCGTCGCGCCCGTCGAGGGCCGCGGAGCGGCCGCTGCCGACGCGCACCACGCCGCCTGCATCCATCGTCTCAGGGTCGGGCGAGGCATGATGAAGAGGCGGTGCGGCCGAGACCATGCCACGGCGGCGATCGGGATCGCCATGAACCTCGAAGACATCTACGCCGGTGCGGTTTTGGAGCAGCCGCGGCGCAATCCGTGATCGGGGCGTACGACTGTGCTCAAGGAGGGGACTTCGTCCTTGCGCGAAGCGGGCGAGCGGACGATGGATACGTCGCCTCAGGCCGTCAGCATCAATTCTAGCCGGCTCCGGGCGCGGCGATGGTCCGATCGGGGGAGCCGCCCGCTGGCGTGCCTCGGGCTCGCCATGCTCAGCGACCCGGACACCTCCGACACAATGAAAGAGATGGTTTTGTCAGGCGAGTTCCGCCCAATTGCCATTTATTCCCGATTACAGCAGGTGAAATCGAACCTTGGCCGAATCGACGAAACGCAACACTCCCCTCTCCCAAGGGCGAATGGGGATCGATGCCGGACAAGGTGACAGAGCAACTTCCAAGTCTTCCCGGCGTTGACGAAGCCGTCGGGCCTTGGCCCACTGCATCGGCTGGATCTTAGCGGGATCAAACGCGGCAGCCACCAGCAACGTGAGCGCGTCACCGCCCGTCAGGATCTTAGTAATGCTCGATCTTTGGTACAAGAATGCCGTGATTTACAGCCTCAACGTCGCCACCTACAAGGATGGCAACGGAGACGGCATCGGTGATTTCAAGGGCCTGGCTGGGCAGCTCGATCATATTGCTCAGCTTGGCGTAAACTGTCTGTGGTTACTCCCTTTCTATCCGAGTCCCGGGCTGGACCACGGCTATGATGTGACCGACTACTACAACGTCGCTCCAGCCCTCGGCACCCTGGGCGACTTCGTCGAATTCAGTCACCAGGCGAGGCTTCGGGGATTGCGGCTGATCATCGATCTCCCGATCAACCATACATCAGAGCGACACCCCTGGTTTCAGCAGGCGCGCGCCGATCCGTCATCGCCGTTTCGCGAATACTACGTTTGGTCTGACACCGAGCCAGAAAACAGCACGGATGGCGTTGTTTTTCCTGGCTTTCAGTTGAGCGTGTGGAACTACGATCTCTGTGCGCAGGCATGGTATTATCACCGGTTTTACCAGCATCAGCCTGATCTAAACATTGGCTGCGCTGCGGTTCGCGAAGAGATCTTCAAGATTTGTGGTTTTTGGCTCGAACTGGGCGTGTCAGGATTCCGCATCGATGCTGCCCCGTTCGTGGTTGAGGAAGTTCGGCCGGATCGTCCGGCGACTCGCCGGTACGAATTTTTTGGAGAGCTTCGCGATTTCCTGTCCTGGCGCAAAGGTGACGCCGTCTTGCTGGCCGAAGCCAACGTTCTTCCGGCAGAGCTTGAGCACTATTTCGGCGACGGATCGCGCATCCATCTTCTGTTCGCGTTCTTGTTGAACCAACACCTGTTTCTTGCACTTGCGCGCGAAAGCGCCGAACCGTTGCAGCGCTGTCTGACCGCGCTGCCTCGGTTGCCGCAATTCGCGCAATGGGCCCAGTTCCTTCGCAACCATGATGAGTTGGACCTTGGACGTCTGTCGTCCGAAGAGCGCGAAGAAGTCTACGCTGCGTTCGCTCCCACTCGCAAAATGCAGCTCTACGGACGCGGAATTCGCCGCCGGCTTGCAGGCATGCTCGAAAATGACCGCCGCCGCATTGAGCTCGCATTCAGCCTGCTCTTTAGCCTTCCTGGCACACCGGTTATCTACTACGGGGACGAGCTGGGGATGGGTGACGATCTCGCGCTTCCCGAGCGATGGCCCGTGCGTACTTGCATGCAATGGAGCGACGAGGAGAACGGCGGATTCTCCTCGCAACCCACGCGGTTGCTGCATCACATGATCCGCGACGGCGAATATGGTCCATCCAAGGTCAATGCCATCGCTCAGCAACGTGATCCGGATTCGCTATTCAACTGGATGCGTCGGCTGGTTGAGATGCGCCAGTCTTGTGCAGAGATCGGTTGGGGCGAGTGGACCCTTCCCCAAAGCGATTGCCCCTCGGTTCTGATCCAGCATTTTGTCTGGGAGGGCCGGGCGGTGCTTATCCTGCACAATTTATCGCAGGACGAATGCAGCACACATGTCACAGATCTTCCAAAAGGACGAAAGCTGACCGATGTATTTGGCAACCGAATTTATCCATCGAAGCCTGGCACGGATGCCGCAATTGAACTTGATGGCTACGGCTATCGCTGGTTTCGGGTCGATTAGATCGGTTCGGAGGCATGGTCGAGGAACACGATAGTCTATCGCCTAAGCAGCGGCTGTGCGTCGCCGCGCTTGGCTCAACCGGAATGAAGAAGAGGCCCGCGGTCTTAGCTTCACTTGGAAGGTCTCCATGAGAATAGCCCAGATTGCGCCCTTGGCTGAGAGCGTTCCGCCGAAACTTTATGGCGGCACGGAAAGGGTCGTCGCCTGGCTCGTCGATGCACTCGTCGACCTTGGGCATGAGGTCACGCTCTTTGCGAGCGGCGACTCGAAGACAAGCGCTACGCTTCATCCGGTTTGGCCACGTGCGCTTCGCCTTGGGCGACCGCGGACAGACCCGAATGCGGCCATGGCTGTTCTGTTGGAGGCAGTATCGCGTAGGGCTCATGAATTCGAGGTCATTCACGCCCACATCGACTGGCTGCACCTGCCATTGCTCAGCCGGTTGGGCATTCCCTTCGTGACGACGATGCATGGTCGATTGGATCTTCCAGGTTTGCCGGCTCTGATTGACGAATTTCCGGGGGCCTGTCTTGTCTCAATCTCCGATGATCAACGCATTCCGCTCGCGAACGCGAACTGGTGCGGAACGGTATATCACGGCTTGCCCATCGAGCAGTTTCGCGCCTCGTTTACCTCCGGGTCGTACTTGGCCTTTCTGGGCCGGCTGAGCCCCGACAAAGGCCCCGAAGACGCCATTCGCATTGCGCGCGCAGCAGGAATCCCGCTGCGCATCGCGGCCAAAATCCCGCGGGCCGAGACAGGCTATTTCAAGGAGCGCATTGAACCTCACGTCGACGGCGAGCAAGTCCAGGTCGTCGGGGAAGTGAATGATGAGACGAAACAGCCGTTCCTCGCGGATGCAGCGGCGTTGCTATTCCCGATCCGGTGGCCCGAACCTTTCGGACTGGTGATGATCGAGGCCATGGCCTGCGGCACGCCGGTCATTGCCTATCGGTCCGGATCGGTGCCGGAGGTGATTGATGAAGGCGTGACCGGCTTCATCGTCGAAAATGAAGGCGAAGCCGCTGCAGCCGTGGCACAACTCGCAAGCTTGGATCGGCGGCGCATCCGCGCAAAATTCGAGGAGCGCTTCACCGCGCGGCGGATGGCAGAGGATTACGTCCGACATTACCAACAGATGTTGGGCGCACACTAGCGTCCTCTGTGTGAGGTCCGCCGATCGCTGCATCCGGCGCTTGGATCGCGTCCTCCTGTTGGCCGAGCCATAGACCTGGATTACGCCGACCTCGGTTGCTGTCTGCCGGCCGACTTCTTCGCCGCCGACTCTCTCCTCGGTCTCCTGCCCGCGGTCGGCACGAAAGGAGTTGGGGGTCCAAATTGGACCGCGCTCGCCCCTGGTCTTGGTTCAAGCTTCAGCGCTTGCTCCCACGACGTCGATTGCCGACGCGTTGGCAGTCAATACAGCAAAGCCCCAGATAGGGGCTAGACCCTTTGAATACGGCTGGATACGAGGTTCAGCCTCGATGGCTTTCGTGGTGGGTACGTTGTCCGTCGGGCAACTGATGAGTTTGCTTGTGGGCAACAGGCGACACCGACGATGAGGGAGGGCCATCAAGCGAGCCGGGACGCAGGTCACCAGCTTTCAGCCTCGTCAATGAGGGCACAGACTCTCAGGAGAATGCCGGCGTTATTTCTAACCACAATCGCGATGCTGCCCGGACGAGCAGCAAGGGTAAAATCGCGCACGGCTTCGCCCAAGGCAACCATGGCCATCCTGCGGGCTACATCGGCAGTCTGCAGTTCCTGGCCCACCTCGTCGATAGTGACGCGTTCCGCTTCATGATAGTCGAAATGAAAGCGCGGCATGCCCGGCCTAAATCAGTCGCCGCCCGGACGTTCCTAAACTCCAAGCCGACTCGTTCATCTTCATCCTCCGCTTGGGTCCAGCTCGTGAAGATATTCAGAACTGAACTCGGCCACAGCTTTTAATTCCTCTGGGCGGAGCAGCGTCACATTGTGGCTTTCCCATTCAATGAGTGCCAAGTTCCTGAGTTCCTGGATGGTCCTGTTCACGTGAACTACTGAAAGCCCACATGCGTCGGCAACGTCTTGCTGCGTGAGAGGAAGTCGGAAGTTGCCGTTGTCCGCCAGCCCGACGAAACTCATGCGGGCGGCAAGCTCGCAAAGCAGATGCGCAACCCTCCCCAGGGCCTGGCGCGATCCGAGATTTTCAACCCATTCGCGGTAGATGGCAGCGTGTATCAGCGTCTCGCGCCAAAAAGCATGCGTAAGTCCCGGAGACTCGTTCATCATCTCTCTAAGAGATGAATGGGGCACAGCGGCTATCATTGACTTGCCCACGCTGCAAAGATCAGAATCCGCGATCGGCAAATGCAGGGTAGGCAAGTCGGGCATGTCCCCCGCCAGGTAGAACGAGGAAATCTGGTTGCGTGCATTCACCACTCTCTGCCGAGATAGAAAGCCGTTAATCACAACGATGCAGCTACCGGGCTTGTCTCCCTCGCGTACCACATATTCGCCATCTGCCACGGACTTCACCTTGTACGGCATGCGCGTGAGCCTGAGCTGATCTTGTTCAGATAGACTGCCGACCGCCTGCAGGCGAGCTATTAGCTTGTGATGTGGCATAATCACTCCGTGACAAATAGGTCCAAGCCCTAGGTTGCAGGTTAGCCTAAGGGGACCTTCCGTTCAGTATTATATTGTAGGTTAGCTCTTGGGTCAGCTTGGCGTTCAACTGGCTACGCTTAATTCTTAGTCCCCCATTGAGAGCCCCTCGCCCCGAGGCTCGTTAGCGGCCTGTCAAATACCAACCCGTCCGAGCCCTTTAGAGTCTCGTACGGAGACATTCCACGCACCACGCCAGCGGCTCATCCAAAGAACGAATCGTTGCGCGGCCGCCGTCGATTTGTAGAGGGTCTACGATGCTCTCTGAGGGCGCCCCGGCGCGAGTTCGCCTGCCAGCCGGCACCAACTGATTTTCGCTCGTCCCAGATTACCTAACCGCATCCGGGGCACCGGAACATAGCCATGGTTTGCCCGGTGCGGGAGTTGAGGAGTTCTGTGGCGACGACACGCGTACCCGCGTGGCACCGTCCGCAGGTGGGCAACGACGCGGCGGTGCGACCGAAGAATTCGGGGGCCACTGAAGAGTAGGCTCGAACCTTATCGGTCGCGCAATCCAGGTCCTGAAAGCGTTCCGAACGTGGCCCTCTGAACGAGAACGCCACCGAGCCAAATAATGCTCAGCGGCGCTTCGCTAGAACTGGAAATTGCAATCCTCCATTAGAGATTGGTCCCGGCCACCGGAGTTTAGGTCCCGCGCTTTCTGATTTCGTCCGCGATCTTTTTGATCAACCCATGCCGTCGAGTGCGGCGCGCTTGTAGCGCCCAACGATTGTCAACCCGCTCTCTGAAAAAAGTCGATCTTCCATTCATGGGAGGCGGGAGCATTGCGGCTCTCAATCACCGATAGATGCTACGGACCGGGCGCGGTGATGGCAGATGTTAGCGCGACGCCGGCGCATTGTCTGTACTTTTGATGAAGTTCAAGCGCCGGCTCGCGTTGGTTTCACAGAGGAGTCAACATGATGCAGCGAGCCCTACGTCCGTCGGCCCCGGTTCCTCGCGGGTTTGACGTGGAGAGCACCATCTGTGACGGCGCCACGACCGTGATCACCGTCCGTTCCATGAGCGGGACGAGTCTCCGTCCTGGAAGCGGAGCCAGTTCTGGGCGGATCCATAGCCGATATCAGCGACGCCTGACCGATCTGCCGCTGGCAGGCGGCGGGTTGGCCTGGTAGTCATGGCGCGCCGCTTCCGCTGCGTTACTGTTATGTGCGGTCGACGTATTTTCACCGAGCGTTTCGATGACGGCGCTCTGGCGTCGTGGGCGCGGCGAACGGCCCGGCTTGATCTGGTCGTCCATCACCTTGGGCTTGCCTTGGTGGCCGCCCGGCCGCGAGTTTTACTCGACTTATGCTGCCCGTGAGCAACGATACGTTACCTCGGATGGTTCGAAGGCGCGGGTGTCCGCCTTTTGCTGCGCCGAACGTGATTGGTATCGACGACTGGGCCTGGCGGCGCAATCAGCGGTACGGAACAATCCTCTGCGACCTCGAGCGGCTACGACCAATCACTCTTACCCGACAGAGAACCAGCCACTGCGCAAGCCTGGCTCGCGGGGCAACCACAGATCGCTGTGGTCGCGCGCGACCCGGTGGCGGCTACGCCCTTGCTGCGACCAAGGCACTCCCGCAGGTCACCCAGGTCGCCGACCATCGGCACCTCATGGAGAACAGCCAGGCCTTCCT
The DNA here is from genome assembly GCF_023101665.1 of Bradyrhizobium sp. 195. NCBI lineage: Bacteria > Pseudomonadati > Pseudomonadota > Alphaproteobacteria > Hyphomicrobiales > Nitrobacteraceae > Bradyrhizobium > Bradyrhizobium sp. 195. The sequence continues at coordinate 146,127 of NZ_CP082163.1, forward strand.
CGATGCGGTTCGCAAATCTATGCGCCAGGTCCGCGTCGCGGTCGGCTCCGCGACCATAAATCCCAACTTGCTGAGCGCCGCCGAGCGCATCCAGTATGAAGGCTATCTTCGGCGTGAGGACACCAACGCGGCCATCCGCAAGCAGGCCGACTAAGGAGTTCGGCAAGGACTTCCGGATCCTGAAGCGCATCGAGTCGGACATCCTGGCCGATGTACCCCGAAGAGGTGCTCGATCGGTTCGACTTCGTCATGGCCAACATCCACGGCCGCTTCAAGCCTGACTGGATGGCGCACCAGGGTCGACCGGGCTACGACATCGACGTGGAGAAAGTGCTGCGCGCCTGCACCAGGCACGGCGTGGCGGTGGAGATAAAGGCCCACCCGTGGCGGCTCGACCTGGACTGGCGCTGGCACCAGACCGCACTGGATTTCGGAGGCATGATGAGCATCATTCCGGACGCCCATTCGATCCGCGAGCTCGACCACATGCACTGGGCGTCGAGATGGCCCGAAAGGAAGGCGTTCCGGCCGACCGTGTCCTGAACGCGATGTCGCTGCCGCAAATTCAGCAGCATCTCAGGCGCCGCCGCCGGGCGTTAGCGCGGGCCGACTGACATTCGCTCCGAAGAGAGGACGACGATGATTAGAACTGTTGCTCGAAGCTCAGTGGTTGCGGCGCTTCCAATTGCCGCTACCGCTCTAGCCAGTCCGGAGGCCGAAGGGGGGCGAACCAGAGCCTGCTTCCACAGGTGAGCAGCGCCTTGCTGCCGGCGCGCCCCCATAGTCAAATCCGAGGCCGTCAGTTCGTCCCTGTAGACGCCCAACGTGCCTGAAAGATTGCCTCAGAGGCTGGGTAGGGCTGAAGCGCTTGGCCTTCCACCGGCAGGTGCTCGACGGCCTTAAACTATTCCGCCGGATCCAACAGCACGTCATGCGGCTGTCGGCGGACCGACAAGAGCGCCGGTGGTCAATGTCGCACTGAAACGATGGAAGAGACTTGCTCGGGCCCGAGCCTCGGCTCGCGCGATCATTCCGGCCAATCCCAAGTGGACCGTCCAGCTCACGGCAGCCTGACGACAAGACGGCAACGGCGAAATTCGACTGAACACCACACAGCCCCGCTGATGTTTCCCGCGCCCCGGAGACCGGCCTTCTTAATAGGCCGGCCCTAAAGGCACGAAATCTGCAAAAGGTTGGGCCGACGATCCGGATCCATCGCGCAATGCCCTTGCCATAGGAACCGAGCAACCTGCAACCGATTGAAACTGGATGAACAGTTCGGTTGGAAAGAAACAAGTATCATCGTCCAAGAATATCTTGGCTGGTGCGATCAAGCGACGCCAGGCGATCCTGTTCGTTGGCGCAGGGGTTTCGATGGCTGTTGGGCTGCCGTCGTGGCAGACCCTGATAGACCATCTGTTAAAGGAGCTCGAACTCGATTCCGCGGTGATAGACGGAATGAGCGACGGCTATCAAATGCTCGCCGAATTCTATCGGCTGAAGCAGGGTGGAATGGGCCCGTTACGAGGCTGGCTTGATCGAAACTGGAAGGTCGCGACAGACAAAGTCTCGCACTCGGAGCTGCACAAACTCATTGTCGAACTCGACTTCCCGGCTATTTATACCACTAACTATGATCGAAACCTCGAGACAGCGTTCGAAGTCCACCATAAGCCTTATGCGAAGATTGCGAACGCCAAGCATATCGCAGACGCTGCCCAAGGCATTACGCATATAATTAAGTACCACGGTGATTTCGATGACGATGCATCACTGGTTCTTACCGAGACCGATTTTCTGGATCGACTATCCTTCGATTCACCGCTAGATATCAAATTCCGCGCGGATGCTCTCGGTCGCACCATTCTCTTCATTGGCTACAGCATGTCCGATCCCAATATCCGCCTGCTATTACATAGCATTTGGCAGACCTGGGAAAAATCAGGTCATAAGGACGATCGCCCGCCCTCGTTTGTGTTCATGCCAGCGTCTAACCCCGTGCAAGAGGCGATACTGGCACACTGGGGGATTACGCTTTTAACCCCCGAGAGCGGAAGCTGCCGGAGTGACTCATTGACGGATTTCCTTGCCGATATCCGTGCGAGAATTCGTGACACTGATGATTAAACGTGGGAGTCCGGGATGCTGCTGCGAGCCTTGCGCTCGGCTACCATGATGCGCCAAGCTTCTTCCTTTAATTCGTCGACATCGTAGTCGTCGCCGGTATCCAGGTTTAAGGCGACCCTGCTCGCGAGCCACGACATGCTTCCCGCCCAGCCAGAACGTGGCGCCAGTCGGCGTATGGGTAAGCTTGTCGCCGTCAAGCACGAACTGCTCCTTCATCACTTTCATAGGCATGATATTGTCCACCTGACGAGCGTCCCATACTGACATCGCCGGGATTAGCGACGACCCTTGTTGCTGCCACGACGAGGTTCGTTACCTGCCGCCTGACGGCTCGCCCGTCCCACTTTGTTGGGGCCTCGCGCGTGCCCACTGCGGTTCCTGCCGCGTTTGCTAGGACGCGGACTCATAAAGACGCAGCCATAGCCTGACTGAGGCGAGCTGAACGAAGGCAAGGTAATTGGCGGCCAGCCTGACGTAGCGCGTCGCCACCCGACGACATTGTTTGATCCTGTTGAAGAACCGCTCGACGTGGTTGCGAGCCCGGTAGAGATAGGGGCTGAAGCAGATCGGATCGCTGCGGTTGCTTTTCGGCGGGATGCTGGCCCACGCGCCCTTCTTCATGGCAAGCTCCCTGATCAAGTCCGCGTCATAGCCACGTCGGCCAGCAGCATTGACCCAGATTTCAGACGAGAGAGCAGTTTTCCGGCAAGTAGAACGTCATGGGCCTCACCAAGGCTCAGCGCCAGCCGTACCGGCAGACCATTGCTATCGATCACCGCATGAATTTTGCTCGTCAAGCCGCCGCGTGACCTCCCCATCGATTGGCGCTGGTTTCGTGTGATGCAGGCTCCATGCTGATGTACACGGACAATGGAGGTGTCGATCATCTGGACAGGGCATCGTTGGCAGCGGCAAGTGCGTCTATGATGTGGCCCCAGACACCAGCCTGCCGCCGGCGGACGAAGCGGTTGTAGCTTGTGGTGTATGGGCCAAACGCTGTTGGCAGATCACGCCGGGTGCTCCTGATCGGAGGACCCAGAAGATACCCATTCAGGACCCGTCTGTCGTTCACCCGAGGAACGCCACGCTGTTTGTTTGGCAGCATCGGCTTGACGGCGGTCCATTCATGGTCGGCGAGTTCGTAGCGCATGATTCGAGCCCCAGTTCGGGAGTTTGAATTATGGCAGTCCGGCCAAACGCAACGCTCCTGGCCCGAGCCTTGTATGGCGCTTACGGACAGGAGCGGACATCAACCAGCCCTCAATCTGACAAAGCCGTCGAAAATGACCCTTAGCGGACTACGAGCGAGCGCAGCCAGAAGTCGGCCAAAGCAGACCCCAAAGGCCGTCCCGCCGATAGCGACCAATGACATACCAGCTTCGAAGGAACTCGATTCGGTGTCACTGTCTTAATCTCTCACTAACGAGAGCAGCTCCATTGGCCCCGTTCGGGCCGTGCTTCCGAGGCCCGCGGCCACTGCGAAGTTCATAATGGTCTAATTTTGATTTGTATTCAGTCAGGAACAGACGAGAACTTGATCGCGTTTTAGGATCGGCGAGTGCTCAACCATGCGGGTTAGGACCCGCAGGCGCGAGGGAGGTTGTTATGCAGCGTCGCCGTGTGAAGCAAACCTTGTCCCTTGAAGAGCGCCTTTCTGAAGAAGCAAAGCGCTTACGAGAGAAGGCGAGATCTCTTCCACCTGGCGCCGACCGTGAAGCCCTTCTACGCAAGGCCCGCCAAGCCGACACGGGCTCGCACCTGAGCGAATGGCTGCAATCTCCCGGTCTCAGGCCACCGGAATAGGAACATTGTCAATCCCAAGCTATTGGCATGTACCACCGACACAGCAACCACAGGCGTCGATGGCTGAGAGATCCTTGCGCTCCCGCCTCAACTGGAGCGCAGCCATGTCCCTGTATTTTTTCGATATGCTTAGTACTGACGGACTGGCGCCGGACGAAGAAGGACTGGAACTCTCAACCATGGACGACGTCCAAAATGAGGCGGCATATGCGCTCGCTGACATGCTGAGAGATGACGTGCGAGCGACCATGGGCAATCCAACCGCTCGTGAACTGATGATCGTCGTTCGCGATGGCAGCGGCCCCGTGTTGCAAGCGAGGTATTCTTTTGAGGTTATGCGATTACAGTAAGGCCGCCCCAGGTGGCGGCCTCTTGCGTGGCCTGCCCATCTCCGCTACTGCGCCCATCGCCGACTATTGCGCTGCCGCACGGAGTCGGTCGCTATAGTGGCAAAGCAGACATTGCTTTAGTCGCATCACGCCGCCGGTTTATGATGGGGTGGACGCCCCGCCGACGGCATCGATGTGCCAAAGTGGAGATGTTGAGCACCACTTAAGGGAGGCGTCCGTCCGCTACGACTTCGCCGTGCCGGGCTCTGCCATCTTGCGATGCTGCTTGGCCAGCACCTCGTTGGGCGTGACGTTCGCGATCGTGGTCTGGAGCTTGTTCTTCATGCCGGTGACCACGTCGGACTCCCCGCTCATCATGGCACTGAACCCGGCCTTCGCGACATCACGCGCGTCGTCCTTTTTCTCGGTGCCGACCTTGGTGTCCATCATGTCGGCGCGGCGGAAGAATTCGGTTTCGGTCGCTCCCGGCATCAGACAGGTGACGGTGACGCCGCTGTCTCGAAGCTCCTCGCGCAGCGCGAAAGAGAACGAATCCAGGAAGGCCTTGCTGGCGTTGTAGACCGCCTGGAAACTGCCCGGCGTGAAGCCGGCGATCGATCCCGTGATCAAGATACGTCCGGAATTGCGCCGGAGCATTTCGTTGCCGACCCGGTGGATCAGATAGAGCGTTCCCGTGATATTGGTGTCCACCACACGCCTGATGCGCTGGAAATCCTGGTCGAGGAAGGCCTTGCCGAGACCCACGCCGGCATTCGCCAGCAGCGCGTCGATCGGCCGGCTTCCGGCCGCTGCGCACAACTTGTCCACCCCCTCTGTGGTCGCCAGATCCGCCTGCACCGCCTGGACACTGCCGCCGAGGCGGCGGAGCTCCGCCGCGGCGCTTTCAATAGCAACCTCGTCGGCGGCGATGACGAGATCGAAGCCGGCTTCAGCGGCACATTTCGCAAGTTCCAGACCTATGCCGGTAGATGCTCCCGTGACCAGGGCGAGTTGCTTGTCTCGCATGACGCTATCCTCGATTGGCTTGATCACGTCCAATCGCGCGCCCACGCCGTCGTTCCTATTCCTGCGCACATCCGCTGCGATGCGGCGATTTTGCGGACCACGATAGCAACCATCGTTCTTCGTTCGACTTAGATGCCTCGTAACCGACCTCGGAGGACTGAGATGAAGGCGCTGGTTTGGCACGGCAAGGAGGACATACGGTGCGACACGGTCACCGACCCTGAGATCCAGGACCCCCGTGACGCCATCATCAAGGTCACGAGCTGCGCCATCTGCGGCTCCGACCTCCACCTCTTTCACAATTTCATCCCGGGGATGCTGCCGGGCGACATCATGGGCCACGAGACCATGGGCGAGGTCGTCGAGGTCGGTTCCGGTGTCGACGGCAAGATCAAGAAGGGCGACCGCGTCGTCGTGCCCTTCACCATCATTTGCGGCAAATGCGAGCAGTGCAAGCGCGGCAATTTCTCCGTCTGCGAAACCACCAACCGGAAGCGTCACCTCGCCGACAAGGTGTTCGGACACACGACGGCCGGCCTGTTCGGCTACACGCATCTGACCGGCGGTTATCCCGGCGGACAGGCCGAGTATCTGCGCGTGCCCTATGCCGACGCCACCCACATCAAGGTTCCAGCCGGCATCCCCGACGAGCAATTGCTGTTTCTCAGCGACATCTTCCCGACCGGCTGGCAGGCCGCCGTGCAATGCGACATCGAGCCGACCGACAGGGTCGCGATCTGGGGTTGCGGCCCGGTCGGGCAGATGGCGATCCGGAGCGCCATCCTGCTTGGCGCCAACCAGGTGATCGCGATCGACTGCCTGCCCGAGCGCCTCAGCATGGCGGAAGCCGGCGGGGCCACCACAATCAACTTCGAAACCGAAAGCGTGGTCGAGCGGCTCAACGAGCTGACCGACGGCAAGGGTCCGGAAAAATGCATCGATTGCGCCGGCATGGAGGCGCATGTGATGGCCTCGCAGCCGGATACGCTGCTCGATCGTGCCAAGCAGATGGTGATGCTCGAGAACGACCGCCCTCACGTTCTCCGCGAGATGATCTATGTCTGCCGTCCCGGCGGCATCATCTCGGTGGCCGGTGTCTACAGCGGCCTCTCCGACATGCTCCCGATGGGCGCGTTCATGAACAAGGGCCTGACGATGCGAACCGGTCAGACCCACGTCAATCGCTGGACCGATGATCTGCTCCGCCGCATCGAGCAGGGCGAGATCGATCCGTCGTTCGTCATCACCCATACCGTGCCGCTGGAGCAGGGACCGGAGATGTACCAGGTGTTCCGCGACAAGCGGGACTCCTGCATCAAGGTCGTGCTGAAACCCTGAAGGAGGTGTCAGACATGTTTCATTTTTCCAACATCGTGCGCACCAAGAGCGACCCGAAAATCATTGAGGGCGGACCGAGCCTGAAGCGACCGGCAGATCAACTCGCGCGCGCGCTCGGCTGGTTCAGCATCGGGCTTGGCGTCGTCGAATTGCTGGCGCCGCGTCGCGTCACCGAAACCTTGGGCATGGAAGGCAACGAGACCATGGTCAGGGCGTTCGGCCTCAGGGAGATCATGGCTGGAATCATGTCGCTGTCGGTGGACAAGAACGCGGGCCTTTGGGCCCGTGTCGGCGGAGATGGCCTGGATGCCGCAGCGCTGCTGTCCGGCTTGACAGCAGACAATCCCAAGAAGGGCAATATCGCGCTCGCGCTTATGATGGTCGGCGGCATTGCCATGCTCGACTATCGCGCCGCCCAGGATACCAAACCCCGCCGGCCGGCCCGCGACGCGAGGCGAAAACTTTTTCCGAACCGCAGCGGCTATCCCAAGGGACTTGAAGGCGCGCGAGGAGCCGCAAGACAAATCGCGGCCAATGCAGCGAAATCGCCTTCGCTAAATCCGACCTGAACGCATGAGGCACATCCAAGTCAAACAAGGCGAAACCGCCGAAGCTACCGCGGATAGGCCGTGGTGGCACTCCGCGACAATCTACGAGATCGCGCTGATCTCATTTCAGGATTCCAACGGAGACGGCAAAGGCGATCTGGCAGGCCTGCTGTCGCGCATCGACTATCTGACGTGGCTCGGCGTCGACGCGGTGTGGCTGACGCCGATCTACCGAAGTCCATTCCGGGATCTCGGCTACGACATCTCGGATTATTGCTCCATCGATCCCGCCTTCGGCACGCTCGATGATTTCGACCTCCTTGTTGGTCGATTGCACGACGCCGGAATTCGACTCATTCTCGACCTCGTCCCCAACCACACCGCGAACGACCATGCCTGGTTCGTTGAAAGCCGCAGCTCTCGCGACAACGCGAAGGCAGATTGGTACGTCTGGGCCGATCCGGCCGAGAATGGTGGACCGCCCAACAATTGGCTGAGCCGCTTTGGCGGCAGCGCATGGGAATGGTGCGAGACGCGGGGTCAATACTACTATCATTCCTTTCTCGTCGAGCAGCCCGACCTGAACTGGCGCAACCCGCAGGTCCGTGCTGCGATCGCCGATGTCATGCGCTTCTGGCTCGACCGGGGCGTCGATGGCTTTCGCGTCGATGCAAGCGCGGTCCTGATCAAGGACGAACTCTTGCGCGACAATCCACCGAATCCGGACGCGGGGGGCAAGCCGCCGCCGCAGCGCCTGACGCCAGTGTTCACCGACGACCGTCCGGAGACGATGCAGTGCATCGAGGACATCAGGAACGTGATCGACGAATATCCGGGACGGCTGTTGTGCGGCGAAGTGCAAGGCAAGACCGACCGCATCGGCCATTTCTACGGCAACCACCGGCCGCGTCTGCACTTGCCGTTGAACTTCGCGCTGCTCGATTCGCCGTGGAATGCTCTGTCGCTGCAGGCGGCGATCGATGCCTATCTCAATGCCCTGCCCTCGCAAGCCTGGCCCGTATGGGTGATCGGCGGGCATGACAAGCAGAGGATCGCGAGCAGAATCGGCGAGGCGCAGATGCGCATCCTGGCGATGCTGCTGATGTCCCTGCGAGGAACGCCTTTCTTCTACATGGGCGACGAGATCGGCAGGGAGCGCGTCTCCATTCCCCCCGATCGTATCCGCGACCCCTTCGAGAAGCTGGTACCGGGCTATGGACTTTGCCGCGATCCGGAGCGCGCACCGATGCGTTGGGATGATAGCCCGAATGGCGGCTTCACCGACGGACGCCCATGGCTGCCGCTAGGTCCGAGCGACTCCAGGAATGTCGCCGGAGAGCAACGAGACGACCACTCGATCCTTGCCTTGTTTCGAAAGCTGATCGCGCTACGGCGGGAGCAGCCGTGCCTGCGCGAAGGCGAGCAGCAGCCGCTGCGTTCGCAGAATGACGTCTTTGCCTTCAAACGCGTGTGGAACGGAGACGAGATATTGGTCCTGCTCAACATCTGCGCCGAACCTCGGAAATGGCACGGGCAGGGTCGCGGCCGGCTGCTGATGTCCACGCACCTGGATCGCCAGCCCCAGCCGCTGCCGGACGGCTCCGTCCTCCTTCGCGGTGATGAAGGCGTGATGATCGCCGTTGCGCGCCCGTAAGGGGCGCAGGAACCATCGGCCGTCCCATGAGTCTCACCAGAACCTTCGGCGTCCCCCCTGCTGCCGGAGGTCAACCGGAAGAAACCGCGACCCCGGCCCTTGCCCCCGTCCAGCGCCGGGGTCAGCGGCGCGAACTTCTGAGGTTGACGATGAGCAAGATGAAGGGCCTGACGCAGCGGATCTCGGGTAAGGCGAAGCAGGCGGTCGGCGAAATCGTCGGAGATCAGGACCTGCACGAGCAAGGTAAGGTCGAGGCGGACCGCGGCCGTGACCATCCCGAGATACCGGGCCAGCCCCATCCGCCGAAGGAGCCCAAGCATTGACGTGAACGCCGTGACAGCTCGCGGCCCGTCCGCACGGCAAGTCGATACGAGTGCAACGCCCGGCGAACCGTCGCACAGGTGCCGGCGGTGGCTTTCGGCCGCCGCGCTCGGTCTGATCAGCAGTACCTTCTCCACCGTCGTAAGCCAGCTCTTTGCCGCGCGGATCGGCCGGGACGCGGCTGTCGACTGGATGACCGTCGCGGCGATTCCCGCCCGCGACTGGGCGCTTAGCGCGGAGCCATCATGGAGCGCGATCCTCACCGGCATCGCATTTCATCAATGGGCCGATTTTTCCTGGGCGCTGGTCTTCTTTGGCGTGCTCGGCCGATGGACCGCCGACTTACGGCCGCTGACGATCCTGGCCCTCGCGCTACCCTGGGCCGTCTTCTCCTCGGCGATGGAATGGTTCGTGCTGGTGCCGCTGCTTCCATTCTGGCAACCGCTGTTCACGCTGCAGCAACCATATTGGATCGGCCTGCTCGTCCATGGCTCGTCTGCCATCATGTACCCGCTGTTTGCACGGCTGCGGTGGAACGGGGACCACGCTCCGGCGCAAGACCTGCGCTTTACCGACGGCTGGATCACCGGCGGAGTGATGACAATCGTCGTGCTCGGGACGGTCGCATTGTTCGGCGGTCTCGGCTACGAGCTACCCTGGGTCGGCCGCGCCAAGGATGCTGACCAGACCTATATCCGCCATATGAGTGCACACCACGCTCAGGGCATCGAGCTGGCACAGATCGCCGCCGAGCGAGCGCAGGATCCGCATCTGCGGAAGCTTGCGATGCTGATGATCGCGAGTCAGGCCGGCGAGAACCGGATCTTCGAGAACTGGTGGCTGAGCTGGTTCGACACCCAGATGCCGGACTGCAGCAAGGAGGAACGTACGGCCATGCCCGGGTTTCTGACCGAAGCCGAGATGCGGCAGATCAAATCCGCGCCGGTCGAGTTCGATCCGGTCTTCGTGGAATTGATGAGCAAGCATCACAGGGGGGCGGTGAAGATGGCCGATCAGATGTGGCATAGCCGCGGCGACCCCCGTCTGCGCGTCATGGCTCATGCCATTCGTCACGAGCAGCAGGGCGAGATTGCGCTGATGCATCGTGTGCGCGGCACGGAAGCGGTCGCCACGGCCTTCCGCAACATGCTGGCAGACAACGTCAATTGAACCACCTGTCACCGCGCATAATCCGCCATTCGAGCGCGCGCCGGGGTTACGTCCACTGAAGCAAATCTCTCACAGTCTGAGGCCCAGGAACCTTCGTTCTGAGATGGCGTTTTCGGAGCGGGAGAGAGAGATGACGAAAACGGAGATGACAGAACCTTTCTTGAAGCGGTTGAGGATCAACACCGAGATCGACGAGGAGGATGAGCGCGCGATCAACAGTCTCCCGATAGCCACCAAGCGGATGGCCAATGGTGAGCTCATCGCCTCCGTCGGTGATCGCCCTACCGCCTGCTGTCTGGTGATCGATGGATTTATTCTGCGGTCGAAGATTGTCGGCACGGGGCAGCGCCAAGTGCTGGCATTTCACCAGCCGGGTGACGTTCCCGATCTGCAGAGTTTGTTTCTGCACATCATGGATCACGACCTCACCGCTCTCGGCCATTGCGTGCTGGGTTTCATTCCCCATGGCGCGCTGCGAGAGCTCATAAAACGTCGGCCCAGCGTTGCCCAGGCCCTTTGGCGCGAAACCCTCACTGACGCCGCGATCTTCCGCGAATGGATCTGCAATATCGGCCAGCGGGATGCAACAAGCCGGGTGGCGCATCTCGTGCTCGAATTGTATGCGAGGCTGAAGGCGATCGGACGTACTGACGGCCTCTCCTTCAACTTTCCGGCAACTCAAACGCTGTTCGCCGACGCCGTCGGGACGAGCGTGGTGCATATGAATCGTGTAGTCCAGGAATTGCGCAATCAGCGTCTTCTGGACTTCGACAGGGGCCGCATTTCCATACTGGACGAAGCCAGACTAAGGAAAACGGCCGACTTCGACGCACTCTACCTTCACCAGGATCCGTCGCTCTGAGCCATGCGGTACTATTTCGACATCCAAGATGACTTTCTTGCGGTATCCGACAGCGAGGGAATCGAATATGGCAGCCTCGAAGTCGTGACCAAGGAAGCGATCATCGCCGCAACCTCGATCGGCAGGGACGTATTTACGTCCAAGGGATCACAGGTAACCTTGACCGTCAGAGACGAACACAGGCCTTTATTCGAAATGACCCTCAGGATGACCCGCAAGGAATTGGGCTGACGCTCCTGGTCGGATCATGAATGCGGTAAGAGACCGCCACGCAAGCCGGATCGTTTGCTTGAATTCGGACCTACGGCTGCGCAGGCTGCTTGGCGCCGGTCGTGACGCTGGGCGCAGAGTTCGGGTTCGACGTGGTCGTCTGGTCGCGGATGTCGCGGCCATTGTAAAAGACGATCGCCGCAACGACGGCAATTGTGAAAATTGCACCGATCGCCCAAGCCGTCGGGCTGGTGCGGCGCAACCGATCGCTTCTCGTTTCGCCGATCTCTGACTTCATGTGCGACTTCCCGAGAGTATAGTGCCCGCAAGACTCCCAAGCGGTGCGCGAGAGCGAGACGTCTCTTGTGGACCAATCAGCCGAGCCGAAAACGCTTCAGGCGGACAGTCCCGGTTCGTCGTCCAGCGTCACGCCTCGTTCAAGCATCGCCAACTCGGCGACGGCACGCTTGCCTGCCTCGGTCAGCGCATCGAGACTCTGCGTATGAGATCTCGCACACTCGACGATCCTCTCGGCCACATACGTTCGCGCACCGTGATGCGCCAACGTCTCGGGCAAGATCCTGCAAGCGCTCTCCAGCGCCATATCCATGCGGGAGATCGTGCGTTCGCTGAATTGTTCGGTGATCAGCATCATGTCCTCTCTGCGCTGGATCATATCACCGGTCGTGGCCTGTACCGGTCCGCCGGCCGAGCTCCCAATTGGCGCATTCGTGCCGGAGCCTAGAGAAATCGGACGCCTTGCTCATTCACAAAGGTTAACCGCGCCGCGCCGTCGCCTCGAACAATTCGGGCATCGATGCTCATCGATGTCTCCGCAGGAACCTCGCAGCAGCGCCTACGTTGGCGCCGCATGCAAAGCGAGCTGACTTACAAGACGCCGCCCCCGGATGGAATGAGCCCTGTTCTCGAACGGAATATTCGGGCGCTCGTCGAGCGCCGACGTCGCGAACAGGCCGGCGCCACCAAGCAACAGAAGCTGGCCGACGCCATTACCGCGTTTGCGGGCAGCATGATGTTTGTCTATCTCCATCTCGTGGCGTTCGGCTTCTGGATCATCGCAAATTTGCGATGGATTCCGGGGGTGACGGCGTGGGATCCGACCTTCGTCGTGCTGGGCATGATTGCGTCGGTCGAAGCCATCTTTCTTTCGACGTTCGTCCTGATCTCCCAGAACCGGATGGCCGCCGAGGCCGACAAGCGGGCGGATCTTGATCTGCAGATCAGCCTGCTGGCCGAGCATGAGCTTACCAAGGTGGCCGATGTGCTCAACGAGGTCGCGCGCCGCCTGCAAATTGACTCCAAGTCTCAGGCAGATCTCGACGAAGCGTCCCGCAGCATCGCTCCCGAACGCGTACTGGACAAGATCGAGGAAACGAACCGGCAGTGAACCGGCCGCCTCGTGAACGCGGCCTCGGGAACGCGTCGGCGTCATCTCCACATGGTCGGGGCGTCCACCAACGCTCGCTGTGCGACCAACTTGAGGCTCTCCGCGGAAATCTCGCCGTTCCTGGCACTTTCGAGCAGCTTCGATGCCACATGGACTCGTGCACCTGGATCGTCACGGTAAACGGCTGCGCAGACCTCATCGAAGATTTTCCGCAGCAGCGTGGTCGTTTCGGCATCAAGCATGGCGCTCCCCAATCCCGCAGGGGGATCATGCCCGAAAGCCGCAAGACGCGAATTCGCACATGTTAAAGCTTGCAGAAATGAGTAGCCGGCTCGACGTCTCCGGCGGAACGCCGTACGATTTTGCATCGCAAAAGGGATGCTGCCGGGCGGCGCCGATGCGCGCATCCGCCTGGGGAGCGCCCCTCCAGCTCTAGCTCAGGCGGCTCGTCGCCGGTGCTCGAGGAATTCCATGGTGACGTTCTCGACATTGGAGTCGATCCAGGCCGCCATGCGTTGCTCCTCCTTCAGCGAGGTCTCGAGGTCCGCCTTGGCGTCGGATGCACCCGCGGAGTCGCACAGCGCGAGAAGAGACTTGTAGGCGGCGATCTCGAAATTCTCGAATGCGTTATTGGCGAAAGTGTTCTTGAGGATTTCATCCCCCGCGGCGGCATGCGCCATCGCCTGCATGTTGGCCATCACGGACTGGGTGGTGTCCTTGAGAGCCGAAGTGCTCTCGCCACAGGCTTCGAGGCAACGTTCGAGCCGCTTGAGCTGTTCGTTGGTCTCGTGCAGATGAGCTGTCAGCTTGCTCTTGACCTCCGGGTATTCGTCGAGGCGCTCCGACTGGCGCTCCATCAGCTCGCGCGCTTGAACTTCCATCGCATGCGTTCCGTAGACCCACGATGAAGGTATCTCTGGCCGCGTTTGTCATCCTGGCTGATCCTTTGTGATTGGTGATCGCCGGGGCAACCTGTCGCCCGGGGCATCGTTCCAAACGGCTTCCGGATCACGCGCGGGGGGCCCGCTGCGCGTTGTGGACATCGTCGTCCGAGAACGACGGCTCGCCTGCGTTGCCAGGCGTTTCAATCATGAGACATGCTATTCCATTCGGCCTTTCTGCCTGAGATCGTTGATGCGGGTCTCGGCCTCCTGCCTGGACTGGACCAACTCCGACCAGTCCTCCACCCGCGCCTCTCTGCTCAGGCGCTTGAGTTCGTCGAGTTGTTCCTGAGTTGGCTTTTCCATGTCGGATCCTTTCTCTGCGGTGCTTCGCCGCAGCGAGGATATCGCGTCACCCCGGGCATCGTTCCACGCTGCTGCAATCGCAGACGCGCGTGCTCGCTGACGCGGACGGCTGGTTGCGGCCCCGCATAGATCGTCAGGAACACGCCTCCGATCAGAACGAACGTCCACCACATGCTGAATGATAGGAGCAGCCGCCCTTCACCACATTCACGCAGGTTAAGTCCGGAGCTGCGGGCGCGTCGCCGTTCGGCCGCGCACGACCTGTCGATGCGGATCAAATCATTCCGACACCCTAGGAACGCTTGCAGCGGGGCTCGATTGGACGATTACATTCAAACCTCAGGGAGCAACAATATGCGTAAGACAATCTTCACGATCTCCGTGGCGGCTCTGTTGGCTGGCGCATCAGTCGGTGCTGCCTTCGCGCAAGGCGCTGGCGCTGGCGGTGGTGGTGGTGGCGCGGGTGGCGGTGCCGGAGGTGCGGGCGCTGGAGCCGGAGCTGGTGGTGGCGCTGGTGCTGGTGCTGGTGACGGCGGCAGCGGGGCCGGCGCCGCGGGCGCAGGGGGCGGCGGCATCACACATGTCGAGCGTGGCGGCCAAGGCGCCTCAAGTCCTTCCGGCATGCGCAACGAGACGACACCTCCATCAAACGGGGTCGTGCCCCGACGTTGACGGTTTGCCGACCGCGCAGGTTGAGGGGCCGATTGCTTCGACGTGCGCGGGGCACAGCGGCCACGGCGGGCCCTCTCCGCCGCCGGGGCCGCATCCATTTCGATCGCCTGGCGAGGGTACGAGTCTCGAAGACCTCCAGATCACTGCGCGAAAAGATTAGGAGCGCAACTTCCGGTGTCGGTTGCGCATTTGCGCCAACAACGTCGCGGCTGAATCCACGGACGGCGCTGGCGGTTCGGCTTTACAACTCGACCAGCGACCCGGCATGCAGGAGATGCTGAGCTATCTCATCGCCCACGACACCGTGCATCAGCAGCAATGGCTCGCGGTGATCGACGACATGGGCGCCGATGCCGCGCTGCCGATTCCCAACAATTTCGATCGCAGCAAGGAGGCGACGGAATTCAGCTACATGTTCATGGGGACCGAACACCACGCAGCCTCGATCCAGCCGGGGCGCTATTGCGAGGGGTCTTCGATCGACGGTCGGGGTGAATTCAGCTTCCGCGCCGGGTTCGAACCTCTCGTCGAAGAGCCGGTTCCGGGGCCGGCGCGGCCCGACAGCGGCGCGCAAGTGGAACAGATGAAAGAACCGCCGGTGACCCATGCGCTGACGCTGATGGTGCCGAGCGCGAGCCGTCCGCCCCCAATGGGCGAGGTGGCGATAATCGCTTGCCCCCCGCAACTTCGAACCGCCCCTCTCCCCCTTCCGGCTCATCCCAACCGCGCGAGATTCTGGGAACAACGTGGAACCTGCCGCGCGAGATTTCGTTTTTATGGCTTCAGGGCTCCGGAATATTCAGGGCTCCGGGAATGTTGCACCGCCTGACACTCAAAGGCCGATCCTATGAAGAGCTTCGTCAACTCGCTGCCGAGCGGCGGACGCTTGCGACGTCCGAGGAGGGTCATCTCCGAGCGCTGCTTCTGAACGAGGCGGCGCTGCTGGACTTCTACGCCGAGTTGCGCGCGTGGATGGAGCGCACTCCGCCATCCGAAGGAGGTGCTCAATTCGCAGCCGCAACCTTGGCTCCGTCAGGCGCTTTCGATCTGTCTCCCTTGTTGGGCACCTTGGGCCGCCGAATGGGCCTGTCGATCGCAGACCAGCAGGCTCTGCTCTCGATTGTGCATGTGCGAAATGTCGTCAAGGACGAAATGATCATCGAAGAAGGAGCGGGCCCTGTGCCGCTGCTCCTGCTGTGCAGTGGGGTGGCCCGTGCCACCCGCACCCTGGAAGACGGCGGCCAGCAGATCGTCGCACTATGTCTCCCTGGCGATCCGCTCAATCCAGGAGACTTCATTCTGGGTCGGTCCGGAATTTCAATCAGCACGTTCTCGCCGGCTCTGGTCCTGTCGGTTTCGGCGGCCGAGTTGCTTCCGATCCTGGAACAGCGGCCGGCCATCGTACGGGGCCTCTGGCGCGAGACGGCATGGCGGGCTTCCGTTCAAAGGGAATGGCTGATCTGGCTGGGCCGGAAACCGGCCGAGGCGCGCCTCGCTCATCTCCTATGTGAGATCGCTTGTCGTTCGGTCAGCAGCCGAAGGGAGACCGACGATGTCGAATTCCCGCTAACGCAGCGCGAACTCGGCGACGTCCTTGGGCTCTCGACCGTGCACGTCAACAGGGTCCTGCAACAACTGCGAAACAGCAAGCTGGTTGATTTCAGCCGGGGCCGGCTCGTCATCCGCGACCGGGCGGGGCTTTATCAGGCTGCTGAATTCGACCCGGCCTATCTCGAAATACCTGCGGGGGAGGGTAACGGTTGAAGTTAGCCGGCGCGCCTCTTCAGACGCTCCAGCTGTACGTGAATAGCACCCGACGTTGTACGCATCTTTCTCAACTCCTCCTGAATCTCAGCCTTGAGGCGTTTGCCGCGGGTCAGTTGCTGGTTGCAGGACTCAATGAGCTGATTGCCGCTCTGCCCGTGACTCTGATTCCGAGCCGCAGACAGCCGTGGCGGCTTCGGGCGCAAAACGTCCGAGAACGGCACCTGCATCAGGGAGTGGCGCTCGGCATCAAGTATCTCCACGGAATCGAGATTCGGATCGCAGCGCGCCCGGAGCTTCTCAAACGATATTTCCAGAGCCGAACGGCACGCGTCGAGATAGGCCTCTTCCAGCGAGGGGAATTCCGTCCCGACATCGTCCGCCTCGGTCGTTCCGCCCGAGGTAAAGTCGAAGAAGAAAAGCGGCATCGGGAATCGTTTCCCAGCAGGCATCAAGTCGCCATAACGCAGTCAACGAGTTTTTGTGCCTGGCATCTGGAATTGCTCGGATTCTCATTCGGGATGGCGTTGGCGCAGACACAACGGCCGGTCAGGAACTCCCGTCGAAACCGTTCTTGACACTCTCCTGTTTGGTGCGAGGGTAGAACAGATTGTCACCCCTGCGGAGATCGAATGCCCGACCAGCACATTTTGATGGCGCTCCCTGCAGCCGTACCCGGTCAGTGCGGGGAGCTCGAAGCCGGGAGGGCATCGCGCCTGCTGGATGAAGGGATGTCGAGGTCACGGACTGCATTGGCGCTCGCTCGTGCCAAGCGCGCGCAGGGTCTGGCATCGATGCCGTGGAGCGCACGGCCATGACGGTGGCGGATACCTTTCCAATCGTTGGCATCGGCGCGTCGGCCGGCGGAATCGAAGCGCTCGAAGGGTTCTTTCGCGGCTTGCCCCCGGCGCCGGGTCTCGCGCTGGTTGTCGTGACGCATCTCAGCCCGGAGCGGGAAAGCCTGCTGCCTGAGATCGTCGGTCGTTACACGGCCCTGCCGGTGCAGGTGGCCACCGATGGGATGCAGGTCCGGAATGACCACGTCTACGTCATGCCGGCCAAAGCCATTCTCGGCATCGAAAACCGCCGGCTGACGCTTCGCAAGAGCAGCAGCTACCGTCAGCACAAGCCGATCGATATTTTCATGAGCGCGCTGGCGGTCGATATCGGCGAGCTCGCAGGCGGCGTCGTCCTCTCGGGAGGGGACGCGGACGGCACGCTTGGCGTCAAGGCCATCAAGGAGCGCGGCGGGATTACGTTCGCGCAGATCGGCGACGGCTTCGGCCCGCAGCATCCCGATATGCCCGACGCTGCAATCTCCTCCGGCCTCATCGATTTCGCGATACCGGTCGAAGACATGGGCGCCAAACTGGTCGAGTTCGCCCGTGGCACCGACCTGTTCAGCCAAATCCGCGACGACGGCGCCGAGAACTCCGAAGATCAGGGGATCAGCCAGTCGTTGCCGGAGATCTACGCAATATTGCGCAATCAGATCGGGCACGATTTCAGCGGGTACAAGATCAAGACCTTCATTCGCCGCGTCCAGCGCCGCATGCAGGTCACCCAACTCGCCACCATCGAGGCCTATGTCGAGCGGCTACGGCAGGAGCCGACGGAAGTCGGCGCCCTTTTCCGGGACCTGCTCATCAACGTGACGAACTTCTTCCGGGACGCGGACGCCTTCGAGGCGCTCGCAACGACGGTCATTCCCAAGATCTTCGAAGGACGGGGCGCGGACGACACGGTCCGGATCTGGGTTCCAGGCTGTGCCACTGGAGAGGAGGTTTTTTCGATTGCAATCCTGGCGCGCGAACATATGGAAACACTCACGGCCGTACCGCGCGTGCAGATCTTTGCCACGGACATCGACGAACGGGCCCTCGCGGTGGCGCGAACTGCCCGCTATCCCGGCCCGCTGCTCGACAGCGTATCGGCCGAACGCCGCAAGCGCTTCTTCGTGTCGGATGGCGTTAGCTATGTCGTCTCCAAGGACGTGCGCGACCTCTGCATCTTCTCACCCCACAGCGTCATCCGCGACCCGCCATTCTCGCGCATCGATCTGGTGTCCTGCCGCAACCTGCTGATCTATTTCGGCGTGGACGTGCAGAATCAGGTGATCCCGACCTTCCACTATGCGCTGCGTCCGGAGGGCTACCTGTTCCTCGGCTCGGCCGAGAATGCCAGCCAGTTCGCGGATTTGTTTGCACCGATCGAAAAGCGGCATCGTATCTTTCGCCGACGCTCCGATTCCGCCTCTCCGAGGCTTCCCATCGCGCTAAGCGGCGTGCGTCCCGGGGCCGGTACGGACCTGCTTCCGCGGCGCCAACCCCTCGCCGGCCTCGCTTTACGGCAGGCCGTCGAGGAGCACGTCGTGGAGCACTTTGCCCCGCCGCATGTCGTCGTCAATCACGACGGTGACGTGGTCTACTACTCGACCCGGACCGGAAAATATCTGGAAGCGCCTGCCGGAGCTCCGACGCGGCAGCTTCTGACCATGGCACGAAGGGGCCTCCGGCTGGATCTGAGAACGCTGTTCCGGGAGGTGATCGAGGCCGGACGAGCCGCAACGCGGAGCGGCGTTTCACTCGACAGCGAAGACGGCGGGATGCAGCTAGTCAACTTGACAATCAAGCCGCTGGACGACCGCGACGGCGGCGAGCCGCTCTATCTGGTGCTCTTCTCCGATCATGGACCGGCGCTCAGTCGGGAGGAAGCTCTGAACCGGGCCCAGGTCGGCCACAGCGATGCGGCTGCGCACATCGAGCGCGAACTGCGCGAGACCCGGGACCGCCTGCAATCCATGATCGAGGAGTACGAGACCGCGCTGGAGGAACTGAAGTCTTCGAACGAGGAGCTCGTCTCCGTCAACGAAGAGATGCAATCGACCAACGAGGAGCTGGAGGCCTCCAAGGAAGAATTGCACTCGGTGAACGAGGAGCTTCATACCGTCAATGCCGAACTCCACGGCAAGGTGGACGCGCTGGATCGGGCGAACAGCGACCTGCAGAACCTGTTCGAAAGCACCGAGGTCGCGACCATTTTCCTGGACAGGAAGCTCGTCATTAGAAGCTTTACTCCTGCGGTCACGAAGGTGTTCAACATCCTTCCGACGGACAAGGGACGGCCGATCACCGATCTTTCGAGCCGACTGAACCTGACCGGCTTTTCGGACGATATCGCCAAGGTGTTCGCGGGTGCGGATCCGATTGAGAGAAGGGTCGGCGGCGCGGGACAAGATCCGCACTATCTGGTGCGGCTAGCGCCCTACCGCGACGGTGATCGGAAAATCCGGGGCGTCGTCGTGACCTTCATCGACGTGACGAGCCTGACCCGTTCGGAAGCAAGGCAGCGCGTTCTCATTGCCGAGCTGCAGCACCGGACTCGCAATTTTCTTTCGATTGTCCAGGCGCTTGCTCAACAAACGCTCGGAAACGGCGGATCCCTGCAGGAATTCTCGACCCGGCTTGCAGCCCTCGGGCGCGTCCAGAGTCTCGTCACCAAGGCAAGCGAGCGCCAGCTCGATTTTGGCGATATCATCCGCTCGGAACTGCAAGCGGTCGGTGCCACCGAGGACAAGGTGTCGGTCTCCGGTCCCGCGGTTCCCTTGGGATTCGAACTCGTCCAAACGATCGGACTTGCCCTGCATGAACTGACCACGAACGCAGTCAAACACGGCGCTCTCAAGGAGAACCAGGGCCGGCTCGATATCTCCTGGCGTATTCAACCGAACGGTCAGAGCACCACTCCCAATCTATTGCTGACCTGGAAGGAGAGCGGGGTTCTCAAGCTGCCGAAGCCTTCGCGGAACGGATTTGGGCGCAACCTGATCGAGCGGGCGCTCGCACGCAGCTCGGGCGCAAAGATCGAATTTCGCTTCGGCGAAGACGGAATTTTGTGCCAGATCGAACTCCCGCTGTCGGGAGCAACTGATTTCGCCGCGAACCAGGAAGCGGGCGAATGACACCAGAAGCCGCAAGGCTTCTCGGGGCGGGCTGTCCGTCAGCGGCGCGCCTGTTATGTGATCATCATCCAAACGATCGCGATGACATCACCAGAAAGCCCGCGACCGCAGTGCCGATGAAGATGCATTCCCACGCGGTCCATGCCGCTGCTCCCCCGCTCTAGGCCGAGAGCTTTGACAGCTTGCGAGGAGTGAACATTAATATATGTGAATCGACCGATTCCCTTTGGATCAGCGGAGATGAGATAGACATCCTACGCCTTTTTGGGTCCCTCGCTGCAGCAACTGATTTGCCGAACTGGTCGGCAAGTCTTGGATCGCCGATTACCCTGCAACAGAGAAACGCCGCAGCCGGCATAATTTATCAAACGTTAATGCAAGTTTCGCCGGCCTCCGCCAAATGGGAATTGACAACGTGTAATGGACCGGTAATGCAAGCAGGGTTCGCCTTCTCCAAGCTCGCAGACCGATTGGCGAGTCTTACCAATCTGACCGCCCATGATCTCGAGCGGCTGGCCGATATGCCGAGTGCCATTGCGCACGTTGGAACTCATCAGGCGGTTCTGCGGCGCCATGACGAGACGGACCGTTGTTGTCTCGTGCTTCAAGGCTACCTCGCGTGGTACCTTGCCGAAGGCCAGCACGGACAAATTACGTCCATACATGTTCCCGGCGACATTCCCGATCTGCACACGCTTTATCAACCGCATGCCGAGGGCAACCTGGTCGCGCTCGGATCTGCCGTCGTTGCCTTGGTTCCACATAGCTTCTTTCATGAGCTGTCCGCGCGATCTGCCGCAATGTCTCGCGCGCTGCTTCTCATGCAGCTCACTGATCTCGCGATCCAGCGCGATTGGACGTTGAATCTCGGCAGCCGCGATGCTCTCGCGCGTGTCGCCCATCTGATCTGCGAAATCACCGAGCGTCTCCAGTCCGTCGGACTTGCGACGGACCTCAGTCTCGCATCGCCGTTCACGCAATCCGATCTCGCTGCGGCATGCGGCATATCTCCGGTGCACGCAAATCGCACCGTTCAGGAACTGCGGCGCCGCAACTTGCTGAGATGGCATGGAAAAATCATGACGATCGTGGACTGGCCGGGCTTGGTGCGTCTCGCGGGCTTCGATCCGGCCTATTTGCGGACCCGGCCTCTCGCCGACAGAGCACCTTCGCAATGCGAGCCGGTATCGACAGCCGTCGCGGTCGCGTGACTGATCATCCAGCCCGCGGCGTTAGCTCCGCTCGGGCGAGCAGCATCTGCCGCACCTCTTCGATAACGTCGTCCCAATTGCCTTGGGTCCTCTGGTGGAAAAGGCGCAAGCTGGGGTACCAGAACGTGCGAGAGCCGGAGATCGGCCAGCGCCAATCGCAGTCGGCATGCAGCAGCACCCATGCTTCACATCCCAGCGCTCCCGCGAGATGCGCGACCATGGTGTCAACGCAAATGACGAGGTCGAGCTGTCGGATCAGATGACCGAGAGCCACGATATCGGGCGTGCTGATATCCCGCGCGACCATCTCGGGGAGCCGCTCAGCGCCTCCTCCTCGCTGAAGCGAATACAAACTTCTGCCATCACCGGCAAGGCGTCTCAATAGCGCCAGCGGAACGGCACGCCGCTTGTCCCAGGCACCGACCTCCCAGACCAGACCGACAGCCAGGCCCTGGCAATGTTGAAGTGGCCCTGCGGATGGGCCGCCCGGAGGCAGCGTCAGATAGGGCGCGGGCATCTCGACCGTTCCGCGTCCGGCCCTGATTGCGTGCGGAACCTCCATGATCTCGATATCGGCATCGAACTCGGTGCAAGGCGCACCGTTGTGAAGCGGAATGGCGAGACTGACGCCTTCGATCCGCTCGACCAGCGGCAATAGCTCGGCTGGGCACCAGACCGTCAAGCTGCGAGCTATCATCCTGAGCGCAGGCATGAAGCGCAGGAACTGGATGGTGTCGCCGAGCCCGTGATAGCAGCGGACCAGCACGCGTTTGTTTGCCAGTTCCTCCCCGCGCCATATCCGCTGCAGATGGCGCGGACCAGTGTGCTTGGGAGCAACGGCAAGCGCCGGCAGATCGCGATCGGTCATGGCCCAGGCGCAAGCGAAATCCCCTGCACGCATCGCCTCCGTCCAGTTGTTCGTGCTTGCCCCCGTCGGGCGCATCCCTCCTAAGCTTTCACGAATTTATGGAAGCGACTGAGCTCCCCGTCCTTGGTTCGGTCCTGATGAAGGAACGCGATGCCGGCATCGTCGAATTTCTCGAAGAAGTCGTCCCAGCTGATCCGGTCGAGAGCTTCATCCGGAGGATCGAAGTCGATCCGCAGGATTCCTGCATGCCCGTTCTCTTCAGTCGCCTTCACCGTCGCCGGCTTGCCACCACGCTCTTCCGCCCATTTTCGAATAACGTCGTGGTTGGTGGTGTGCTGCGCTTCGCTGCTGTGCATCTTTGAATGACTTGAGTCCATCTGACACCTTCCTCGCTGTCGCTGGAACTCGACATGATGACGAGTTCGTCCACTTTCGCTGAACGTCGGCCGACAGGATTTGTTCTTGTTACAATTGCCGGTGCGGGTCGGCATCATCACCTTCATCTTCTTCTTGTTCTTCAACCGGGAAGAAGATCGTTCCTTGAAAGCGCCCGCAAATTCTAATCCAGGTTAAGACTATCGCTTTTTGTCGGGTTTTGACGCGATCATCCCGCTACACAGCGTGATCGATGCAGGAACGAACATACCTTCCGCACGTTCGCCGATCTACTTACGTTGACCGCGCTGCTTTTCCGGAGGGCATCAGTTCATGCATTCACGTCTTCAAGACAGGCAACGCGTACGCGTCGGTATTGTCGGCGTCGGCAATTGTGCGAGCTCCCTGATCCAGGGTCTCACCTACTACCGGAATGCGAAGTCGAACGAGCCGGTGCCCGGATTGATGAACGCCGATGTCGGTGGCTACCACATCAGCGACGTCCAGATCGCGTCGGCATTCGACGTCAACGCCAATAAGGTCGGGCGCGATGTCGCCGAGGCGATCTGGGCGAGACCGAACAACACCCACCGCTTTGCCGAAGTCGCCGCCACCGGCGTGATCGTGCAGCGCGGGCCGGTCATGGATGGCGTGGGCCGCTATCTGCAAGATGACATTCCACTTTCCGATGCGCCCGAGGCGGACGTGGCGGAGGTGCTGGCGACGTCGCGCACCGACGTGCTAGTGTCCTATCTTCCGGTCGGCTCGCAGCAGGCCAGTGAATGGTATGCCGCCCGCGCGATCGAGGCCGGTTGCGGCTATGTCAACTGCATCCCGGTTTTCATCGCCTCCAATCCGGATTGGCGAGCACGGTTCGAGCAGGCCGGCCTGCCGATCATCGGCGACGACATCAAGAGCCAGGTCGGCGCTACCATCCTTCACCGTGTGCTCGCCAACCTGTTCCGCGACCGCGGCGTCCGCCTCGACCGCACCTATCAACTCAACGTCGGCGGCAACACCGATTTCAAGAACATGCTCGAACGCGAGCGTCTGACATCCAAGAAGATCTCGAAGACCCAGGCCGTCACCAGTCAGTTCGACGTTCCCATGGACGCCGACAACATCCATGTCGGGCCGAGCGATCACGTCCCCTGGCTGACCGACCGGAAGCTCGCCTATATCCGGCTGGAGGGTACGACCTTTGGCGGCGTTCCCCTGAGCGCCGAGGTGAAGCTCGAGGTCTGGGATTCTCCGAACTCGGCGGGCGTCGTCATCGACGCGGTGCGTTGCGCCAAGCTCGCCATGGACCGCGGCATGGCCGGCGCACTGACCGGGCCTTCGAGCTACTTCATGAAGTCGCCGCCGCAACAGTTCACCGACGAGGAAGCCGGGCGCCGAACCCGCGCCTTCATCGACGACAAGGCCTACGCGTAATGGCGAGAATCATTCATCTCGTGCGTCACGGTCGTCACCCCCTGCTCGGCCGCACGCTGTGCGGCCGGATGAAAGGCGTCGCGCTCGACGAGCTCGGCTGCGAGGAGATCGCGCGCTGCGCCGATGCGATCGGCCCCCAGCCGACCCTGGTTCAATCGAGTCCACAGCGGCGCTGTCTGCAGTCAGCCTGCATCTTGGCCGCGCATTACGGTCTCTCGGTCGAGATCGTGCCAGCTCTCGATGAACTGGGATACGGCGATTGGACCGGGCGATCGTTTGACGACCTCGCCCGGGATCCGCGATGGTCGGTCTGGAACACGCAGCGCGGCACGAGCCGGCCACCCGGCGGCGAGAGCATGCGAGCTCTTCAGCGACGCGTCATCGACCATCTCGAGCATCTGTGGAGCGAC
Organism: Bradyrhizobium sp. 195; assembly: GCF_023101665.1. Classification (NCBI taxonomy): domain Bacteria; kingdom Pseudomonadati; phylum Pseudomonadota; class Alphaproteobacteria; order Hyphomicrobiales; family Nitrobacteraceae; genus Bradyrhizobium; species Bradyrhizobium sp. 195. The sequence goes on from NZ_CP082163.1 coordinate 170,865, forward strand.
CCCGGCAGCGACACCGTCGTCGTCGTCAGTCATGCAGAGCCGATCCGTGCCGCACTCCTGCATTATCAGGGCATTGAGCTCGACGACTTTCTCTCCGTCGAGATCGAACCGGGCAGCGTCAGCACGCTCACTGCCGATCACAACAAGATCAAGATCACCGGAATCAATCAGCGGGTAACAGCGTGAGGATCGTCATATTCGGTCTGACTATCTCCTCCTCCTGGGGCAACGGTCACGCAACCTTGTGGCGGGGCCTATGCAAGCACCTGGTGCGACTGGGGCACACCATCGTGTTTTTCGAGCGCGATACGCCGTATTATGCCGGCGCTCGGGATCTCCACGAACTGCCGGGTGGTCAGTTGAAGTTGTTTTCGGACTGGGAGCCCGTCCGCCCGGTTGCAAAGCAATATCTCCGCGATGCGGACGTCGCGATCGTCACGTCCTATTGTCCGGATGCAATCGCGGCGACCGACTTGATCCTCGAGGGACGCGCGATTCCGGTATTCTACGACCTCGACACTCCGGTGACGCTGTCGAGGATCGTGGCGGGAGAGGCAGTGCCGTATATCAGTCCGCGCGGCCTCAGGGATTTCGATTTGGTCCTGAGCTTCACCGGCGGCCCGGGCATCTTGCACGAATTCCGCTCAAGGCTCGGCGCGCGCCACATCGAGCCGCTCTATGGTCACGTCGATACCGACATTCATCGGCCGGTCGCACCGCAAGCCCATTACAGTGCGGATCTGTCCTATCTCGGCACCTACTCCGATGATCGTCAGCGGACGCTCGAAGCGCTGTTCGTTGCACCCGCGCGTAACAGGCACGATCTGCGCTTTCTGATCGGCGGCGCCCAGTATCCGGACGATTTTCCGTGGTCTCCCAACATCTATTTCGTCCGGCATCTGCCGCCGTCCGAACATGCCGCGTTCTTCGCATCGTCCCGCCTGACGCTCAATGTCACGCGCCGGGCGATGGCGGAGATGGGGTGGTGCCCCTCCGGCCGTCTGTTCGAGGCCGCAGCCTGCGGAGTTCCTTTGCTCAGCGACAGTTGGGCAGGCATTGATACGTTCTTCGTCCCCGGCGACGAAATCCTGCTTGCGAAGAGCGAAGACGATACGCTCGCCGCCCTGGCGATGCCTGATGCCAAGTTGCGACGCATCGCGCAACGGGGGCGCGAGCGGACCATGGACCAGCACACATCGGAGAAGCGAGCGAATGAACTCGTTGCGCTACTCGAACGCGCAGCGTCCGGTCGCATGTGCCAGCGGCAAACCGAGGAGGCCTAGACCATGTGGGGAATCGTCCCGGCTGCCGGTCGCGGCAGCCGCATCCAGCCGCTCGCCTTTTCAAAGGAACTGCTTCCCGTCGGCAGCCGCGGCGATGACGGCACTGCACGTCCTTGCGCGGTCTCCGAGTATCTCCTCGAGCGCTTGATCCTGGGAGGAGCCGACAAGATCTGCTTCGTCATTTCGCCGGGCAAGTCCGACATTCTCGAATATTTCGGCGACCATTACGGCAGCGCCCAGCTCGCCTACGTGGTGCAGCCGGAGCCTCTCGGCCTGTGCGATGCCGTGTTCAGGGCGAGTACGGTTGTCGGTAGAGACGAGGACGTGACAGTGGGGCTGCCCGACACGGTCTGGTTTCCCGCCGCTGCCCTGCGCGCGCTGCCGGACGCCGATCTGTCGTTCCTGCTATTTCCCGTAGAACACCCGGAATTCTTCGATGCGGTGGTGCTCGATGGCGATCGTGTGACCGAGATCCAGGTCAAGCAACGCAGCGCGAGCTCCAAATGGATCTGGGGTGCATTCCGGATGTCTGCACGCGGATTTCGTGAGCTGCATGCGTTGTGGAAGGAGCGCGATCGCAGCGACGAATATTTTGGAACGTTGGTCAATGCCTATCTTGCCGCCGGCGGCCGCGGCACCGGCGTCAAGGCTGGAGATTCCTATGTCGATGTCGGCACGATCGACGGCTATCGCACGGCGATGGCCCTGCTTGCCGAGCCCGGTGCCGGGAACGCTCGTTCGCGCCTGTGGGCCGGCGCATCGCCCGAGACCATGCCGGCATCATCCATCACAAACGACGGAGTGATCGCATGAGCCGATCGGCCCTTTCCCGTGACGAAATCCGTCGGCGCGTCGATGCGCTCGGGCAATGGTTTCACAATCTCGATCTCAATGGCGTCCCGACCGCGCCGGCGCATTTTCTCGGCGATTATCCCAACGTCAAATGGCGGCGTTTCTCGGGAATTATCCCGGACCGGCTCGAAGGCAAGACCGTGCTGGATATCGGCTGCAATGCCGGCTTCTACGCGATGGAAATGAAGCGCCGTGGCGCCGAGCGCGTGCTCGGCCTCGACACCGACGATGAATATCTGGCGCAGGCCCGCTTCGCCGCGGAGGTCAACGGGCTGCGTATCGAGTTCCGCAAGATGTCCGCATACGACGTCGGACAGCTCCGCGAAAAATTCGACCTGGTGATCTTCATGGGCGTGCTCTATCACCTGCGGCATCCCCTGCTCGCTCTCGATCTAATCCACGAACATGTCGCGGGCGATCTCCTGCTGTTCCAGTCGATGCTTCGCGGTGCCGGGCAGGTCGAGCCGATCGAGAAGAACTACGACTTCTGGACCACGGATCAATTCGATGCTCCGGGCTATCCCAAGCTTCACTTCGTCGAGCACAAATATGCCGACGATCCTACCAATTGGTGGGTCCCCAACCGCGCGTGCGTGGAAGCGATGCTCCGCAGCTCCGGTTTTGCCATCACGGCGCATCCCGAAGACGAGGTCTATCTCTGCAAGCGAACGGAGCGGCCGCAGGCCGACGGGCCTGTCTATCCTTTGCGGAAGGTGGGCTGATGATCGAAGCTGCCAAAATCTGGAACGAGCCGAACAACAAATCGCATTGGGACCTCCTGATCGATCCGGACTGGGCAATGTTTGCAGACACTGCGATCGCTGCGGGCAAGGCCATCCGCACGGCACATCCGACCCTGCCGCGCGTGCTGGGCGGCATATCGCCGATCGATCCGTCCTTCATCCGTAACATGCAGGCGCGCGGCGTTCTCGAACATGTCGATGCGGTGGCCGTGCATGGCTTTCCGCTCGATTGGAATTTATGGCAGATCGGGGAATGGCCGAATAAGCTCAAGGAGATCAAGGCGGTGACCCCCCTTCCGGTCTGGGTCACCGAGGTCGGCGTGTCATCGTTCGGTGCTGAGGAGGTCCAGGCCTGGGGCCTGTCGCGCACCGCCGAGCTCCTGATCGGCCGGGCGCCGCGGATCCATTGGTACAGCCTCTATGACTTGCCCGCCGCCTGGGAGGCGACGACCCGGCACAAGGAGGCCGAAGGTTCCTCCTACTACCGGCATTTCCACATGGGTCTGCTGCGGGAAGACGGCACCCCAAAGGCGGCGCTGGACAAGTTCGGCCAATACGCGCGAGACCTCGGCCTCTGCCAATGGTTTCACTTCGAGGATCATCGTCTGTACCAGGCCGCGGAATGGATGCGCCGCCTCGGCGTGACCCATCTGCGGACGGGACTCTCCTGGGCCGACAGTTTCCGTCCCAATGCGCTGGATTGGTTTGACCGGCAAATGGATGCCGTGGCCGAATTCCAGGTCACGGTGACATTCTGCTTCACCCCGGCACATCGCGGTCTCGCGCCCCATCACACCAGCCCGCCAAGGGACGCAAACGAGTTCGCAGATTTCTGCGCCCAGATGATCGAACGCTATTGCACGAGGACCGGCTTGGCGCCCGTAGCCGAGCCGCAACCGATCACCACGGAGCCGACATGCGTGCCCTGATCCTGGTGATGGATTCGGTCGGCATCGGCGCTGCGCCCGACGCCGCGCGCTATGGTGATGAGGGCGCCGATACGATCGGCCACATCGCCGAAGCCTGTCTTGCCGGGGTAGCCGACAATGCGAGCCGGAAGGGTCCCCTTCGCGTTCCCAATCTCGATGCGCTCGGCCTCGGCGAGGCCTGCCATCTTGCCACCGGGCGCACACCGGCAGGCCTCGAGGCCCGGACCAGGAGCTCGCAATCGGGATGCGCGAGCGAGATATCGAAAGGCAAAGACACTCCTTCGGGCCATTGGGAAATCGCCGGCGTACCCGTCCCATTCGAATGGGGATATTTCCCGAAGAGCGTACCCTGTTTTCCCGACGACCTGGTGCAGCGCCTGTGCGCCGAGGCCGCCCTGCCCGGGATTCTCGGAAACTGTCATGCATCAGGGACGCAGATCATCGCCCAATTTGGCGAGTGCCACATGCGAAGTGGCGAACCGATCTGCTACACCTCCGCCGACAGCGTGTTCCAGATTGCGGCGCATGAGGCCACGTTTGGGCTCGAGCACCTTTACGACGTCTGCCTGACCGCGCGCAGACTGGTTGATCCCCTCAATATCGGGCGCGTGATTGCGCGGCCGTTCGTCGGCGGCGCCGGCACCGGCTTCAGACGAACCGGGCACCGACGGGATTTCTCCGTCCCTCCCCCGGAACGCACGCTCCTGGACATCGCCGAAAGTGAGCATCGTGACATCGTCACCATCGGCAAGATCGACGACATCTTTGCGCATCGCGGGACCGGACGGAATATGCGAGGTGATGGCAACGAAGCTCTGTTTGATGCCACCCTTGAGGGGCTAGATGGCTTGGCGGAGGGCGGACTGTTGTTTGCCAACTTCGTCGATTTCGATACGACCTACGGACACCGCAGGGACGTCGCTGGATACGCCGCGGCCCTCGAAGCATTCGACGCAAGGCTGCCGCAACTGATTGATCGACTGCGAAGCGATGACCTCCTGATCATCACCGCGGATCACGGCTGCGATCCTACTTGGGCCGGCACAGATCACACGCGCGAGCAGGTCCCGGTTCTCGTGGCGAATGCCAAGCGCTCCTATCATATCGGTCGACGCACGGGCTTTGCAGATATCGCGGCCACCGTTGCGAGACATCTCGAACTACCGGCCCCGCTCCATGGCATCAGTTTTTGAACGCTCGATCGCCGATTCACTCAGGTTATTGATCCAGGTTAGAGAAACTTTCGTTTGTACATTTTGCAGGAACCAACATTCCTTGCACCGCTTCTAACTTCGAACGTGACTGGCGCGCGGGTCGCCCGACCGAAGCAGAGCGCGCTTCCACACTCATCCAGGTCGATCCCGCAGGATCGGTCGCCATGCGCACGGAGCGGTGAATGACGCGAGTATTGATCACGGGCGGCGCGGGCTTCATCGGATCGCATGCGGCCGACAGCCTTTTGGCCGCCGGCTACGAGGTCAGACTGCTCGACAATCTTTCGCCACAGGTCCACGGCGGCAACCGTCAGCGCCCCTCCTATCTCGCCGCCGACGCGGAGCTCATCATCGGAGACGTGACCGATGCCAACGCTGTCGAACGCGCTCTGCGAGGGACCAACATGGTCCTGCACCTAGCCTCCGTGGTCGGCGTCGGCCAGAGCATGTACGACATCGAGCCCTACGTCAGGACCAACGAGGTCGGCACCGCCGTGCTGCTGCAAGCGCTATCAAAGCGTCCTGTCGAACGGCTGGTGGTGGCCTCCTCGATGAGCATCTATGGAGAAGGCCTCTATCGCAGTGCCGATCAAAGCGTGATCGCTTGTGAAGAACGGCCGATCGAACAACTCCGTAACGGCGACTGGGAATTGCGCGACAAGGCCGGCAATCCCCTTGAGCCCGTTCCGACGCCAGAGACCAAGCAGCCAACGTTGAGCTCGATCTATGCGCTGAACAAATATGCGCAGGAGCGGATGTGCCTGATCACGGGCAAGGCCTACGGCATTCCGACCCTGGCGCTGCGCTTGTTCAACGTGTTCGGCCCTCGCCAGGCTCTGTCGAACCCCTACACAGGCGTGCTCGCGATCTTCGCCGCCCGGCTGCTCAACGGACGACCGCCTCTGGTGTTCGAGGACGGCCTCCAGCGCCGCGATTTCGTTCATGTGCATGATGTCGCTCGTGCGTGCCGCATGGCGCTCGAGGCCGATCATGCCCAGGACGTCTTCAACGTCGGTTCAGGCCAGAGCCGTAACATCTTGTCGGTGGCCCAGGACCTAGCGGAAGTCATGGCGCGGCCCGACATCGAACCCGAGATCACCCGAAAATACCGTGCAGGCGACATTCGACACTGCTTTGCCGATATCGGCAAATCTCGCGACGTGCTCGGTTTTGTTCCGCACATCCACTTCAAGGACGGCCTTGAAGAGCTCGCAGAATACCTTGCTGACCAGATCGCCGACGATCAAGCCGAGCGCGCTACCCGCGAGTTGCTGCAACGAGGATTGGTTGCGTGATGACTGACAACAGACCTGTTCTGATCACCGGAGGCTGCGGCTTCATCGGCTCCAATCTTGCCGACCGGCTCGCCGAACGAGGCGACAACGTGCTGGTGCTCGACAACCTTGCCCGCGCTGGCGTGCGCGAGAATGCTCAGTGGCTGAAGTCGAGGCACGGAGACCGGGTGGCGGTGACCATCGCCGACATCCGCGATCCGATTCCTGTCATCGACGCGGTGCGCGAATCCCGTGCGGTTCTGCACCTGGCGGCCCAGGTCGCCGTCACTGATAGCGTGAGCGATCCCGCTTCCGACTTCGAGATCAATGCCCGCGGCACGCTGAACGTGCTTGAAGCCGTTCGCCTGCACAATCCGCCGGCGCCTGTCATCTTCGCCTCGACCAACAAGGTCTACGGTCGTCTGATCGACGACAGCGCGATCACGCTGTCCGGCCGGCGCTATGTGCCGATGAGTGACGGTCTGGCTGGCGGTGTTTCCGAAGAGACGCCGCTCGATTTCTATAGCCCCTACGGTTGCTCCAAGGGCACTGCGGACCAGTACGTTCACGATTACGCCCGCGTGTTCGGACTTCGTACGGTCGTGATGCGCATGAGCTGCATCTACGGCCCGCGTCAGTTCGGCACCGAGGACCAAGGCTGGATTGCACACTTTTTGCTGAGCGCGATTCGAGGAAATCCGCTCACGATCTATGGCGACGGCAAGCAGGTTCGCGACGCGCTCCACGTCTCGGATGCGGTCAATGCCTGGCTAGCAGCGCTTGATCGCATCGAGCTAGTCCGCGGACGGGTCTTCAATCTCGGTGGCGGTCCGCGCAATGCGATCAGTCTGCTAGAATTGATCGACCAGATTGGTGAGCTAACAGGCCGGGACGTCGCCTACAGTTTCGCTGACTGGCGTCCGGGCGATCAGCCCTGGTACGTCACGGATACAAGCGCCTCGTCCGCGGCGCTTGGCTGGGCGCCGCAGGTTGGGCTCGCGGAAGGACTTCGCTCGCTCCACACCTGGCTGTACAGCCGCTTCGGATCATCAGATAGCAGCCGCGAGGCCTTGGCATGACCCGGGTCGCCCTCATCAATCCCAACTGGGAGTTCGGCGGCAGCATTTATTTCGGCTGCCGATCGCCTCACCTGCCGCTGGAGCTCGGCATATCCGAACACCACCTGAAGGCGGCTGGACACGAGACGCTGCTGATTGACGCCCACATGTTCGACCTGTCGCTTACCGACATCGAAGCCGAGCTGCGCGCGTTCGATCCGGATCTGGTCGCCATCACCACAGCCCCGACCTATCTGTTCTGGCGTTGCGCCCCCCCTGAGCTCCGTGTGCCGCAGCAGCTCGCGCTTACGGTTCGGGACCTCGCACCTGTCCTGGTCGCGGTCGGCCCTCACGGCTCGACCACACCAAAGGCGGCGCTGAAAAAGCTCGGTGCCGACATCGTCATCATGGGAGAATGCGAGATCTCGTTGCTCCGCCTGGCCAACGGCGAACGCGACTTTGCTGGCCTGTGCCTTCGGGACGGAGCTTCCGTCCAGGTCAATGGTGGCCCCCAGGCTGCCCGCTTTACGGATCAGCCGCCGCTGCACTGGCCCGACGAGATGATTCGCCGGCATCACCATCACCATCATCGCTTTGAAGCCGAGCCGCTTGCACCTGGTGCCGAGGTCGAGGCCTCGCGAGGTTGTCCTTACAGCTGCACGTTCTGCGCCAAGGACAACTTCCGCAACGCCTATCGCAAGCGTCCGCCCGCTATCATTCTCGATGAGATCGACGGCCTCCGTAGCCAGGGCATCGAATATGTCTACTTCATCGACGAGATCTTTCTCCCGAACGCCGAGCTGCTGCAGGAGCTGACGACGCGGGATCTGAAATTCGGCGTGCAGACCCGGATCGACCTTTGGAAACCGGACATGCTCGCCCTGCTCGGCCGCGCCGGTTGCGTTTCGATCGAGGCCGGGATCGAGAGCCTGACAGTTGAGGGGCGCGCTGCGCTTGCCAAGAACTGCAGAATGAGCACCGATCAGCTGGCAGAGCGGCTGTCCGAAGCGCGTCGTCACGTTCCCTTCGTGCAGGCCAATTTGATTGAAATGCCCGAGGACGACGATCCGGTCGTGCAGCGCTGGCGTCGCCAGATGCAGGACGCCGGCGTCTGGGCCAATGACCCAGTCCCTCTCTATCCCTACCCGGGATCGCCGGACTACCGCAAATTATGGGGCGAGCCCGACGACTTCGCCTGGGAGCGCGCCCATCAGCATTATCTCGCGATGTTCGACCGGTTCAGCGACGTCCAGAACGATCGCCCCGTTCCGCTCGATGCACTCGAACTCCAGGTGGCGCCATGAGCCGCAGTTCGCACATCAGGCTGCTGATGACCACCGACACCGTGGGGGGCGTGTGGACCTATTCCTGCGGTCTCGCCTCCGATCTCGCAAACGCTGGTGTCAACGTCGTCCTGGTCACGATGGGTCCTCGCGCGCGGACAGACGAGCGGGAGCGCCTGCAGCGGTCCCGCGTGCGTCTGATCGAGACGGATCTTGCGCTCGAGTGGCAGGACCCTGAAGGCGCCGATGTGGCCGACGCGAGCCGCGTGCTCGCCAGCCTCGAAGCCAAGCTCAGGCCGGATGTCGTTCACCTCAATAGCTTCCGCGAAGCAGGTTTCGGCTGGCATGCGCCGACGGTGCTGGTGGCGCATTCCTGCGTCAATTCCTGGGCGCAAGCGTGCCGGGACACGACGTGGCTTGAGGAGCCGCGGTGGCGCCGCTACACCGAACGCGTTGCCGCGGCTCTCGACCAGGCGCAGGCCTGGGTGTGCCCGAGCCAATCCTTTCACGACACGATTGATGATATCTATGGTCCTCGTTCCAGAGGCACAGTGATCTGGAACGGGATCGCGCCGGGCGATTTCGTCGGACGAAAACAGGAGCTGATCTTCGCGGCCGGACGGCTTTGGGACCGCGCCAAGAACATCCAAGCTCTTGCGACCGCGGCGCGTGGATTGGCTTGGCCTGTCGAAGTCGCAGGTGCCGCCGATGCGAGCCCCTCCCCTTCGGTCACCTGGCTGGGCCACCTGTCGCCGGAAGCCCTGCACGCCCGCCTTCGGCATGGAGCAATTTTTGTGAGTCCGGCGCTCTATGAGCCGTTCGGCCTTTCGGTGCTGGAGGCCGCGGCAGCCGGCTGCGCGCTCGTCCTGTCCGACATCTCGACGTTCAGGGAGCTCTGGAACGGAGCCGCCATCTTCGTCGATCCGGCCGACACCGACGCGCTGTATCATGTCCTCGCGGATCTTTGCGCGGACGCGCGCGAGCGCTCGCGGCTCCAGCGCGCTGCCTACGAGCATTCGCTGACCTATTCGCGGGCGCGAATGACCAGCGCTTAATTGAGACTCTACGAAAGCTTGATCGCGACGCAGTCTGTCGCGACCAGAGAAGACCGGATCGAGGTGCGGGCATGAAATGCGTTCTGTTCTACCATGCGTTCACCTCGTGCTGGAACAATGGCAACGCACACTTTCTCCGCGGCTACGCGCGCGAGTTGCATGCGCTGGGTCATGAGGTCGTCGTCTTCGAGCCGATCGATGGCTGGAGCCGATTGAATGCGATACGAGAAGGCGGTCCGCATGCACTCGACGACATCCCGGCGCTGCTGCCCGGGATCGACATTCGCCGCTATGATGCCTTCCCCGACCTCGACCGTGCCATTGACGGCGCAAATCTTGTGATCGTCCACGAGTGGAATTCCCCCGGTCTGATCGCGCAGCTCGGACGCAGGCGCGCGCAAGGGGCTCCCTACACGCTGCTGTTTCACGATACCCACCACCGCGCGGTCAGCGCGCCAGACGAATTGGCACAGTTCGACCTCGATGGCTTCGACGGCGTGCTTGCCTTCGGCGAGGTGCTTCGGCAGATCTACCTGAAGCTTGGATGGGCGGACCGCGTCTTCACTTGGCACGAGGCGGCGGATACCGCCTTGTACCACCCGCTGCCGGACATCGCGCGCACCGACGATCTGATCTGGATCGGCAATTGGGGCGACGGCGAGCGCGGCGCCGAGCTCAACGAGTTCCTCGTCGAGCCGGTCGCCGAATTGAAGCTCCGGGCCAGCATCTATGGCGTCCGGTACTCGGACGCGGCTCTCGAGACGATTCGAGCGGCCGGTATCCGATACGGCGGCTGGCTGCCGGCACATTGGGCTCCCGCGGCCTTTGCCAGCGCACGTGCGACGGTGCATGTGCCACGGGCGCCCTATGTCCGTTCTCTTCCGGGCATACCCACCATCCGCGTCTTCGAAGCGATGGCCTGCGGCATTCCCCTGGTCTCCGCATCCTGGTCGGATGCGGAGGGCCTATTCCCCGAGGGCGCCTATCTCGGGGTTGCCGATGGCGCACAGATGAAACAGGCATTGCGCGCCCTCCTGGATGACCACGAGATGTCGTCAGCGATGGTGCAAACAGGGTTCCGTGTGATCCGCGAAAAGCACACCTGCCGCCATCGCGCGCACCAGCTCCTTGAAATCGTCGAGGGCATCCGGGCCACGGGCCAGTCGCAGCGCAAGTCAACCATCGGAGCGGTCGCATGAGGATCTGTTTCTTCGGATCGAGCCTCGTATCGTCCTACTGGAACGGCGCTGCGACCTACTATCGCGGCATGCTGAAGGAAATTGCGACGCTCGGACACGAGGTCACCTTCTTCGAGCCGGACGCGTTCGAACGACAGGCGCATCGCGACATCGACGACCCCGACTGGGCGCGGGTGGTCGTCTATCCGGCAACGTCGGACGGCTGGCGCGGCAGCCTGGAAGCCGCCGCCAAGTCTGCCGACATGCTGATCAAGGCCAGCGGCGTCGGGGTCTTCGACGAGGAGCTTGAGATTGCGGCCGCGACCATCCCCTCGAGAGCCATGCGCATCTACTGGGATGTCGACGCGCCGGCGACGCTCGAAGCGATCGATCAGAGCCCGCAGCATCATTTGCGCAGCGTCATCGCGTCCTATGACATGGTGCTGACCTATGGCGGCGGCGAGCCGGTCGTGTCCGCATACCGCGCCAGGGGTGCTCGCGATTGCATACCGATCTACAATGCGCTGGATCCAGCAACCCACTTCCCCGCACCGCGGATCGCGCGCTACGCCTGCGATCTCAGTCTGCTGGCGAACCGGCTCCCCGATCGCGAGCAGCGCGTCGAGCGCTTCTTCATCGAGGTCGCGCGTCACTTGCCGGAAAAGAGCTTCGTGCTCGGCGGCTCCGGCTGGGAGACCAAGCAGACGCCGGCCAATCTGCGCAAAGTCGGACACGTCGGCACCGCCGATCACAACGGCTTCTTCGGCTCGGCTCTCGCCACGCTCAACGTCAATCGCGACAGCATGGCGCGCTACGGCTTCTCGCCGCCGACACGCGTGTTCGAGGCCGTCGGCGCCGGCGCCTGCCTGATCACCGATCAATGGGAAGGAATCGATTATTTTCTGGAGCCCGACCACGAGGTTCTGGTCGCGGCGACCGCAGCGGAGGTGGCCGGCCACATCAACGCTTTGACCCCCGATCGCGCCCGGGCCATCGCCGGCCGCGCCCGCGCGCGCATCCTCAATCACCACACCTACCGGCATCGCGCGCGCCAGTTCAACGAACTCTTTGTCGGAAGCAGCTCACGCATAGAGGCAGCAGAATGAACCTCAACATCGTCGTCATCGGTCTTTCGGTCACATCCTCATGGGGCAACGGTCATGCCACGACCTACCGCGCCCTGATCGAAGCCCTGGCACAGCGAGGCCACCGCGTCAGCTTCCTTGAGCGCGACGTCGCCTGGTATCGGAATCATCGCGATCTGGTCAATCCCTCCGCGTGGAACGTCCACCTCTATCAATCGCTCAGCGACATCCCATCCCGCTTCGGATCGCTCATCCGCGCTGCCGATCTGGTGATGGTCGGCTCGTACGTGCCTGACGGCATCGCGATCTCTGACTGGGTGACGAGCCATGCTCAGGGAATTACCGCCTTCTACGACATCGATACGCCGGTCACGCTGTCTCGCCTCGAGCAAGGCCTCGATTACATTTCTGCGGCAATGATTCCGCGTTTTGATTTGTATCTGTCCTTTACCGGCGGTCCGGTCCCGCAGATGATCGAGGAGAACTACGGCAGCCCGCTGGCGCGAGCGCTTTATTGCAGCGCTGATACGAATCTGTACGCACCCAGGCCAGCGAAGCCAAAATGGTCGCTGGGTTACCTCGGAACGTACAGCGGCGACAGGCAGCCTGTTCTCGAGGAGTTGCTTCTGGCGCCTGCCCGCGCCTTGCCGGCTGAGCAATTTGTGGTCGCAGGGGCACAATACCCCGAGCACATCAGTTGGCCCGCCAATGTGACCCGGATCGAGCATCTCACGCCGCAGCAGCATCCGACGTTCTATTCCGAACAGCGCTTCACCCTGAATGCGACGCGGAGCGACATGCGCGCGCTTGGCTTCTCACCCAGCGTTCGCCTGTTCGAGGCGGCGGCCTGCGGAACACCGATTATTTCGGACCGATGGCCAGGCCTTGAAACGATATTCGAGCCGTCCTCCGAAATCCTCATCGTCTCCGAGCCAAAGGAGGTGATCGAGATCCTGCGGGACATCCCTGAAGAACGCCGACGACAGATTGCGGAGAACGCGAGACGGCGGGTTCTTGCTGATCACACGTCGGAGCATCGGGCGCAGCAGCTGGAGACCTTCTATCTGGAGGCTTCCGCGCGGCGGCGTCGGAAATCCAAGCGACTGCCTGAAATCCGGCCGGTGCAGGTCGCCGAACTCTAAAGGGAGACGACCATGACGTTTCAGACTCGCATTCGTGCCCCGCGCCCGACCCCGACCACGTTGGTCGCCGGTGGCGCCGGGTTTATCGGCTCGCATCTGTGCGACGCGCTCCTGCAGCACGGACACAGGGTGATTTGTCTCGACAACCTGTTCACCGGCACGATGGCAAACATCCGGCCACTGCTCAACCATCCGAATTTCCGCTTCATCGACCAGGACGTGCGTGAGCCGCTGGACATCGACGAACCCGTCGATCGGATCTACAGCCTGGCCTGCCCGGCCTCGCCGCGCAGTTACCAGAAGGATCCGATCGGCACGATGAACACCTGCGTGATCGGCACCATGAACATGCTCGAGCTTGCGCGCCGGAAGTCGGCGCGCGTGCTCCAGGCATCTACCAGCGAGGTGTATGGCGACCCTGAAATCCACCCCCAGCCGGAATCCTACCTCGGCAACGTCAATCCAATCGGTCCGCGCGCCTGTTACGACGAGGGCAAGCGCGCCGCAGAAACACTGATGTTCGACTACCACCGGCAGCACGGGGTCGAGATCAAGGTCGCGCGCATTTTCAATACCTATGGACCACGCATGCTCGAGAACGACGGGCGGGTCGTGTCGAACTTCATCGTACAGGCCTTGCGCGGCGAACCGATCACCATCTACGGCCGTGGGACCCAGACCAGAAGCTTCTGCTTCGTCGACGATCTCGTGCGCGGATTGCAGCTTCTGATGGAGAGCCCGGCCGAGGTCACTGGCCCGTGCAACCTGGGCAACCCGCATGAGGTCACGATCGAAGCCATCGCCCGCGAAGTCCTGTCGTACACCCGTTCGACGTCCCCGCTTCGCTTCGAGGCGCTGCCCACGGACGATCCCAAGCGTCGCAAGCCCGTCATCGACATCGCCGAACGGTCACTGGGATGGCGCCCGCGCGTGCCGCTGAAAGACGGCCTGCAGGCGACCATTGCCTATTTCGCGCTTCGCATCGCGACCGATGCCCCGGCGCTGACGCCGGCAATCGCCGCAGGCAGGACGGGCCGTACGGCCCGCGGACGACTAACCCTTGCGGAGCGCACGTGATGACGTTCTAAAACGCGAAAACAACCCCATGCACAGTAGCCGGGCCAAGCAAAATCAATGACTTAGCGTGCGTCGCGTGATGTTGCGGATTTTACGAACTCCTGGTTGCGACGTCGGGCAAATCAGGGGCATGATGTCATCCTCGCGCGCCGCCGTTTGGAAGCCGGCCGATGCTTCATTCTCGGCCGGCCCGGCCCCGTCAAACGTGGTCGAGGTCGTGGATGACGGGGCGGAGGGGACCGTCCTCGTCCCATTCGAGCGTTGCCAGTGTGATCGGCAGCTTGAACCTGCGTCGCCCGGCGCTTCCCGGGTTGAGGTAAAGCACGCCGTCCCGAGTGCTGATCTGCACGTGATGGGAATGGCCCGACACCACGACATCGATGCCGAGATCAGCCGGGACAATGCTCAGGGCGTTGAGGTCATGCAGAATGTAAAAGCAGCGCCCGCCAAGGGCAGGGTTTCAGTCTCAGGATAGGATCTTGCCCACGCGCCGCTGTCGACATTTCCCCTGATCGCTGTGACCGGTGCAATTCGGCGAAGTCTCTCAACGACCTCGGCAGCGCCGATGTCGCCGGCATGAATGATATGGGATACGCCGGCCAAGCGGCGCTCCGCCTCCGGCCGCAGCAGGCCGTGCGTGTCGGAGATCACGCCGATGGTCAACGACATCTCACATCAAACCTTTCGGAGAGCCTTGCCGAACCAGACCTCAGTGCAGGAGGTCCAAGGGCACCTGGCCAATCTCGTCGCCTTCCTGGTTGGTCACAAGGATCGCGAAGTGACGGCCTCGTAGCTCGGGACGCTCCTTGGAGAGGCGTCTTGCAATCTCTTCAGCGACATCGAGCGCCTGAATGTCGTCCGCCAACTCGGCACCACCCTCGTCGGTCACCGTCCTGGAATCCACCAAATCAAAATGATAGCGCGGCACGTTCAACCCGTCGAGTTTTCTGTCAAGAAAGCCCGCTAGCGCGGCTTCGTTCCGGCGTGGTCGTGACGGTGACGGTCAAACCACGTCAGAACAGGAACCTCCCGGTCGCCGCAACATTGCAGAAGCGATCGAGCGAGGAGCGATACATGCTGGAAGAGCTGCGCGTGCTCGCCCAACCAGGCGCCATGATCGCTGTCCTTGCCATCCTGCTGCTGATGGCGGCCGGGGACGCAGCCATCTTCGTCGCCGCCAGAGGTTGGCCGTTCTAGCGCCGCGATTAGGAACCTTTGTAGGATTGGTCGGTTCCGCCCCTGAAGCGGGAGTTCGGCGAAGCGTCTATGCCAGTCTGGGTGCGAACGGTTCTGATACTGTGCACGACCTGGCCGCTGGCCGCCTGTGCGGGTCGGCAGTCAGCGCTCGACCCGCAGGGGCTGCAATCCGACCAGGTCCGATCCACGCTTTTCATTTTCCTCGCCGTCTCGGCGATCGTCTGGATCGCAGTTGTCCTCGTCCTCGCCGTTGGAATGCTGCGCCGGAAGCGTGCCACCCATACGCCGCTCGACCTCCACGAGGGCTTCGAGCAACGTGCAGGCCGCCTCGTCCTGGGGCTCGGCGTGGCAACAACCGTGATCGTGCTCGGGCTCTCCTTTGTCAGCTATGCCGGCCAGCGTGACGTCTTCGCCAAGGACGAGCACGCCCTCACACTCAAGATCATCGGCCACCAATGGTGGTGGGAGGTTCACTATGAAGCCGACAGTCCGCACCAGAGCTTCGTGACTGCGAACGAGATCCGGATCCCCACCGGTCAACCGATCAAAGTCGAGCTGGAATCGGCCGATGTGATCCACAGCTTCTGGGTGCCCAGCCTGACCGGCAAGATGGACCTCATCACCGGCCAAAAAAACGAGCTGCAGTTCACGGCGAAGAATGCCGGGGTCTATCGCGGACAATGCGCCGAGTTCTGCGGCCTCCAGCATGCCCACATGGCTTTTGATATCATCGCCTTGCCGCCGGACGAATTCGGCCGCTGGCGCGATCACCAGAACCAGAGCGCGCAAAGCCCTGCGGATCAGCTCGGCAGGCAGGGCGAGGCGTTGTTCCGCGCGCGGGGCTGCGCGCTGTGCCACAACATTAGCGGCACGCTGGCCGGCGGGCACCTTGGTCCCGATCTCACGCATGTCGGCAGCCGCACGACCATCGCGGCGGGAACGCTGCCGAACAATCCAGCGACGCTCGGTGCGTGGATCTCCGACCCTCAGCATATCAAGCCGGGCAATCTCATGCCGAAGATGCCGCTGCAATCGAACGAGCTCATTGCGATCCTTCACTATCTGGAGCAGCTCAAGTGAGCATGGCCGCTGAAAAAAACCAGCTGCGCGACGACGTCCTGAACGGCTTCCAGCTCTCCCAGCAACTCGAGCGGATCTGGCGCACACCATCGGGGCTGCCCGGCGCGCTCATGTCGGTGGATCACAAGGTCGTGGGGCGCCGCTACATCGTGACCGCCTTCGTCTTCCTGCTTCTCGGCGGCATTCTTGCGGTCCTGATGCGCATTCAACTCGCAGGCCCCGAGAACACTTTCCTGTCGGCGGACAAATACAACCAGATCTTCACGATGCACGGCTCGACCATGATGTTCCTGTTCGCCGTGCCGGTCATGGAGGCGTTCGCCGTCTACCTCGTGCCGCTGATGGTCGGCACGCGCAACATCGCCTTCCCACGCCTGAATGCCTTCAGCTACTGGATGTTCCTGTTCGGAGGCTGCTTCCTCTGGATCTCCTTCGCGCTCAATGTCGGTCCGGACGTGGGTTGGTTTGCCTACGTTCCGCTGTCCTCGTTGCAGTACACGCCGACGAAGCGCCCGGACGTCTGGGCGCAGATGATCACCTTCACCGAGGTCGCCGCGCTCGCCGTTGCCGTGGAGATCATCGTGACCGTGTTCAAGCAGCGCGCACCCGGCATGACGCTCGACCGCATTCCCCTCTTCGTCTGGGCGATGCTGGTCACGGCCTTCCTGGTGATGTTCGCAATGCCCTCGATCATGGTGGCATCGACGTCGCTGATCCTCGACCGCCTCGTCAATACGCGCTTCTACGACTCTTCCTCGGGGGGCCATCCCCTGCTCTGGCAGCATCTGTTCTGGTTCTTCGGCCATCCCGAGGTTTACATCATCTTCATTCCGGGCACCGGCATGGTCTCGGCAATCCTCGCGACGTTCGCCCGCCGGCCGGTGGTCGGCTATCCCGTCGTCATTCTCTCGCTGATCGCGACCGGCTTCCTGTCGTTCGGTCTGTGGGTCCACCACATGTTCGTGACGGGCCTGCCTCAACTTGGCGCCGGCCTGTTCACGGCGTCCAGCATGCTGATCGCAGTGCCGAGCGGCCTGCAGATCTTCTGCTGGCTGGCGACGCTCTGGGACGGACGGCCGGTCTACCGGACGCCGCTGCTGTTCGTGCTCGGCTTCATCGTGATCTTTGTGCTCGGCGGGCTGTCCGGCGTGATGGTCGCCTCGGTGCCGATCGACACCCAGGTGCACGACACCTATTTCGTTGTCGCCCACTTCCATTACGTGCTGATCGGCGGCGCCGTCTTCCCGCTGATCGGCGCGGTCTATTACTGGTTTCCCAAGATCACCGGGCGCATGCTGAGCGAAAGGCTCGGGCGCTGGAATTTCTGGCTGGCCTTCATCGGCTTCAACATCGCGTTTTTTCCGATGCATATTCTCGGACTGATCGGCATGCCGCGCCGGGTCTACACCTACACCGCCGACATGGACTGGGCGCATCTGAACCTGCTGTCCAGCGGCGGCGCGCTCATCTTCGCGCTCAGCTTCGCGCTGCTGCTCATCAACGTCGTTTACAGCGCGCGAAAGGGCACGCTCGCCGGTGACAATCCCTGGAACGCCTCGACGCTGGAATGGGCGACCGCCTCGCCGCCGCCGCCGCAGAACTTCGACCGCATTCCCGTCGTCAAGCACCGCGACCCGTTGTGGGCCGATGGCGAAAGCCTGCCCGTGGTCGCGGGCCTCAGTGCAGAGCGGCGGGAGGTGCTGCTGACGTCGCTTGCGGAAGCCGAGCCGCAGGTCCGCGAGGCTTCGCCCGAGCCGAGCATCTGGCCGCTGCTCGCGGCGATCGCGACGACGATCTTCTTCATCGGATCGATCTTCACGCCCTGGGCCGTGCTGTGGGGCACGCCGCCGATGGCCATCGCCCTGATCGGCTGGTTCTGGCCGACGGGCAGCAAGGAGGACGAGGCGTGAGGCAGACCATCGTACGCGACGTCTCCGACCTGCCGACCTTCGGCTTCGGCCCGCGCAGCGGACCCTGGTGGGGCGCCATGGGCTTCATGGCCCTGGAGGGCATGGGCTTCGCGATCGCCGTCGGCGCCTATCTCTACCCTATGCCATCAATTCGAGCTGGCCGATCGGTGCGTCACCGCCCGATCTCTGGCCCGGGACGGTCGAGGTTGTGCTCTATCTGCTGAGCATCATCCCCAACGAGTACACCAACCGCGCGGCCTATCGCTATGATCTGCCGAAAGTCCGTCTCGGCCTGATCGTGATGTCCCTGATCGGCATTGCGCTGCTGGTGCTCCGCGGCTTCGAGTTCGCGCATCTCAACACCCGCTGGGACAATTCGGCCTACGGGTCGATCGTCTGGCTCATCCTTGGATTGCACACCACGCATCTCGCGACGGACCTGGGCGACACCGTCGTGCTGGCAGTGCTGATGTTCACGCGGCACGCCAAGCCGCGTCGCTTCAGCGACGTGACCGACAACGTGTTCTACTGGAATTTCGTCGTGCTTGCCTGGTTGCCGCTCTATGTCCTGCTCGATTGGGTGCCGCGCCTATGACCGACACTGACGGACGCAGCAGACTGCTGTATTGGGCCGGCGTCGCCCTTGGGCCGCTGGCATGGGGAATCAATCTGCAAGGCATCTACGCGCTCGCGCATTTCTCGTGCGAGACCACCAGGACGTCCGGCGCGATCATGAGCGCTGCTCTGGCTATTATCGCCCTTTTGGGCACGGCCATTTCGGCGCGCGCGGTTCGGCGCAGAGCCGGGGCTGAATGGGCCGATGCACAAGGCGGCGGGCCGAGGACCTTCATGGCCTGGCTCGGCGTCGGCAGTGGCGTGCTGTTCGCGCTGGTCATTGCCAACCAGCTCGCCGCCTCCCTGATGATCAGCCCATGCCTGCGCTGAGGATTGCGATATTGTTGCTGGCGCTGCTTGCGCAACCCGCCCTTGCCCACGGCCTTTCGGATGTCGATTCCGGATCGCTCTGGAGCTACGATCCCTGGCTGCTCGCGCCGCTCTACGCGGTCGGCATCGCCTTCTATATCGGGACGCAGCGTCTGTGGCGACACGCGGGCGGAGGCCGGGGCGTCAGCTTCCGCCAGGTCGGCGCATTCTGGACCGGCTGGCTGGTCACGGCGCTTGCCACGACGTCGCCGCTGCACTGGCTCGGCGAGCGCCTCTTCACCGCCCACATGGTCGAGCACGAACTGCTCATGGTCGTCGCCGCTCCGCTGATGGCCTATGCACGGATCAACGGCCCTCTACTGTGGAGCCTGCCGTCACCACTTCGACCGGCAGCCGGCCGGTTTCTCAATCTGCCGATATTGGCCGTGCCGTGGCGTTTCATCAGCCATCCTGTCACCGCAACAGCGCTTCATGGGGCAGCGCTGTGGGCCTGGCACGTCCCGCCTCTGTATGCCTGGGCCCTGGCAAATCCTGGGGTGCATCGTCTCCAGCACATCAGCTTCTTTGCGACCGCGCTGTTGTTCTGGTGGGTGCTGCTCTACGGCCGTGGACAGGACCGCAGCAGCCGCGTGCGCGATGGCATTGCGATCGGCTGCCTCTTCATCACCATCCTGCATTCCGGCGTGCTCGGGGCGCTACTCACGGTATCGCCGCGGCTCTGGATTCCGGCTCAGGGCGCATTTGCCGGAGAATTCGGCCTGTCGCCGCTTGAAGATCAGCAGCTCGCGGGGATCCTGATGTGGGTGCCGATGGGCATCCTGTATACGGGCGCGGCGTTGTTCTTTGCTCATCGGTGGCTGACCGCGGGCGATACGCAGGCGCGCCTGTCGCTCGCCCGTTGAGAGATGAGGCCTGCGATAGGAACCGCGGGTTCGAGTCCGACGTTCGCCTGCCAAATGTCAGATCCCGGAGGCGATATGGCTAAACTCTTCGTTGTAGCGGCAGCTGCATTCGCAGCCGCGACATCTTTTCTGCCGACAGGTTCCTTCGCGCAGGACCAGCCCCAGCCGGGTACGTCCTGTCCGGTCGACCATGACCGGCTTGCCGACATTCTCAAGAAGAGCGTGAAGCCCGGCGGTGGCCCGAGCAACGGAGGACTGGACAACAACGAATGGGCTGCCGTCGTCAACAGGCAGGGAATCGTGTGCGCCGTCGCCTATAGTGGCAGCAAGATCGACGACCAGTGGCTGGGCAGCCGGGCCATCGCGGCCGAGAAGGCCAACACGGCCAATGCATTCAGCCTCAAGGACAAGGCGATCGCGACGGCCAACCTCTATGCCGGCGCGCAGCCCGGCGGGTTCCTGTTCGGTGCGGCCCTCGGCAACCCGCCGTCCCCGGAGGCCCTGTACGCGGGAACACCGGAGCAATTCGGCACGTCTCACGATCCGATGGTGGGCAAGCCGATCGGCGGGACGATCGTGTTTGGCGGCGGCTTGGCCCTCTATGACGGCAACGGCATTGCCGGCGCGCTGGGCGTGAGCGGCGACAGCTCCTGCGCGGATCACAACGTGGCCTGGCGCGTGCGTCACCAGCTCGGGCTCGACCGCGTGCCGGCTGGCGTCAGCCCCAACATGAAAGACGCGATCATCTATGACATCGGGCCCGACGGCAAAAGCCCCTCGGGATTCGGGCATCCCAAGTGTAACGGCAAGGAAGATCAGATCGCAGTCGATCTCGGCGCCGGCGTATCCGGCAACGTGGTGAGATAGCCCGCCTCTGCTCTTGGAACCAAGCGGAGGCGCAACGTTTGTACGTTCGCAAACCGGCCTGCAACGCGGCACGGCCTCGTCACTGGCGTGGAGATCTTTACATATGTTAGTGCGTGGTCTCACGCGTTTGCTGAAGCGGATTCCAGTTGTCCTCTGCGCTTGCTGTGCCGTGCTGTCGTCGGCGTCGGCCCAGAGCGATCTCGCTGGCCGCATGAAAGATCCGGGCCAATGGCCGATGGCGGCGCGCGACCACGCCAATACGCGCTACAGCGAGCTCGACCAGATCAACGCGTCCAACGCATCGCGCCTTCAGCTTGCCTGGACCTTCTCGGTCGGCGCCGACCGCGGCCAGGAGGCGGCGCCGCTGGTGGTCGACGGCACCATGTATGTGGTCGGCCCCTATGCAGGCCCCTACCCCAATCGCGTCTTCGCCCTCGACGCCACGACCGGCGAATTGAAATGGTCCTACGCGCCGAAGCCCGAGCCCGCGGCCGCAGGGGTTGCCTGCTGCGACGTGGTCAGTCGCGGGCTCGCGTTCGACAACGGCAAGATCTTCCTGAATACGCTCGACAACCACAGCGTCGCGCTCGACGCCAGGACCGGCAAAGAGCTGTGGCACACCAAGCTCGGGGAGATCAACAAGGGCGAGACCATCACGATGGCGCCCGTCGTGGTCAAGGGCAAGGTGCTCGTCGGCAACAGCGGCGGCGAGATGGGTGTGCGCGGCTGGGTCACCGCGCTCGATGAAGACACCGGCGCGATCGCGTGGCGCGCCTACGCCACAGGGCCGGACAAGGACGTGCTGATCGGCGACGACTTCAAGCCCTTCTATGATAATCTGAGGGGCAAGGATCTCGGCGTGAAGACGTGGCCCGCCGATCGCTGGCAGGTCGGCGGCGGCACGATGTGGGGATGGATCTCCTACGATCCCGAGCTCAATCTGATCTACTACGGCACCGCCAATCCGAGCCCGTGGAACGCCAACCAGCGCAGTGGTGACAATCTCTGGAGCACCACGATCTTCGCCCGCGACCCCGACACCGGCCGCGCCAAATGGGCCTACCAGATCAACCCGCACGACCTGTTCGACCACGACGAGATCAACGAGAACGTGCTGGTCGATCTCGAGCTCAACGGGCAGACGCGCAGGGTTCTCATCCACCCGGGCCGCAACGGCTACATGTACGTGATCGATCGCGCCACCGGTGAAGTGATCTCGGCGGACGCCTTTGACTTCATCAACGCCTATAAGGGCGTCGATCTCAAGACCGGCAAGATCATTCCGAACGAGGAGAAGACGCCGCTCGCCGGCAAGACCGTCGAGAACATCTGCCCGGCCGCGCCGGGCGCCAAGGACTGGCAACCGACCGCATGGTCGCCCCGCACCAAGCTGCTCTACGTGCCGCACCAGCATCTCTGCATGAATTTCAAGGCATCGCAGGTCGGCTACATCGCCGGCACGCCCTATGTCGGCGCGGATGTCGACATGTACGCAGGTCCCGGCGGCCATCGCGGCGAGTTCATGGCGTGGGACCCCGTCGCACGCAAGAAGGTTTGGGAGATCCGCGAGAAGCTGCCGGTCTGGAGCGGCGCGCTGGTGACTGCCGGCGACGTCGCCTTCTACGGCACCATGGATCGCCTGTTCAAGGCGGTGGATGCCAGGGATGGGCATGTGCTCTGGCAATTCCGCGCCGGC
The DNA here is from genome assembly GCF_023101665.1 of Bradyrhizobium sp. 195. Taxonomy (NCBI): domain Bacteria; kingdom Pseudomonadati; phylum Pseudomonadota; class Alphaproteobacteria; order Hyphomicrobiales; family Nitrobacteraceae; genus Bradyrhizobium; species Bradyrhizobium sp. 195. The sequence goes on from NZ_CP082163.1 coordinate 193,635, forward strand.
TCCGGATTCATCGGCCAGCCGATTTCATATCGCGGCTCCGACGGACAGCAATACATCGCGATCCTCTCAGGCGTCGGCGGCTGGCCGGGCGTCGTCGCCAATGCGGAGGTTGATCAACGCGTGCGCAACGGCGCACTGGGCTTCACCGGCGCCATGCAGGACCTGCCGTTTTACACCGCAGGCGGCAGTGAGCTGCTGGTGTTCAAACTTGGCGGCGCGAATGGTGAGGACAGCAGCAATGCGCCCGCGAAATAAGCGCGCCACCATCATCGCCGGCTTTCTGACACTCGCGACGAGCGCAGCGGCAGCATCGGACGGCACGCTTCGGGTCTGCGCCGACCCGAACAATCTGCCGTTCTCGAACAGCGGCGAGGCGGGATTCGAGAACAAGCTGGCCGCCATGGTGGCCGCGGCTTTCGGCGAGCATGTCTCCACCACCTGGTGGGCGCAGCGACGCGGCTTCATCCGCAACACGCTGAAAGCCGGCAAATGCGACGTGGTGATGGGCGTGCCCGCCGGCTACGAACTCGTGGAGACGACTAGGCCCTATTATCGCTCGACCTATGTCTTCGTCACGCGCCAGGATCGCCAGCTCGATCTCTCCTCGCTGCTTGACCCGCGCCTGCACAGCCTTACGATCGGCGTGCATCTGATCGGCGATGACGGCAACAATCCGCCGCCTGCACAGGCGCTCGGCGACCAGGGCATCGTCGACAATTTGCGCGGCTACTCGATCTACGGCGATTATCGCGAGGCCAATCCACCGGCGCGCTTGATCGAGGCGGTGGAGAGCGGCGAGATCGATGTCGCCGCCGCCTGGGGACCATTGGGGGGTTATTTCGCGCAGCGCTCCCCGGTGCCGCTGACGGTGACGCCGATCCGGGACACCGAGCGCTTTGCGCCTCAGCAATTCCAGTTCGCGATCGCGATGGGCGTGCGCAAAGGCAACCACGCCCTGCGCGACCGTCTCAATGCCTTCATCGACGAGCACCGATCCGAGATCAACGCCCTGCTACGAAGCTATGGCGTGCCTCTGGTGGAGTTGCCCGTCACGGCCTCGGGAGGACATCAGTGATGTCGTTGCGCGCAAGCATGCTGTCGTTGCTGCTGTTGTCCGCGACGAGCGGCACGACATTCGCCCAGCAGAGCCTGCCGCAAGCCCAGGAGGCGCAGCAACCAGTGCTCGGGCCGCGTCCCAATTTCGGCGGCAGCGTCGGCAACGGCAGGCCCGGCGTCTTCATGCAGGTGCCGGTCAGTCATCTTCACCCCGGCGCGCAGCCGGACCCGCCGCAGATCAAGAATCCCGTGCAAGGCGATCCGAACGCCGAGCAGCGCGGCATGACCTATTACGTCAACTTCAACTGCGTCGGCTGCCACGCGGCCAATGGCGGCGGCGGCATGGGGCCGGCGCTGAGCAACAGCACCTTCACCTATGGTGCGCAGCCCGAGAACATCTATCTTTCGATTTACCAGGGACGGCCGAACGGCATGCCGGCCTGGGGCGGCGTGCTGCCCGACAGCGTGATCTGGGATCTCGTTACCTATATCGGCAAGCTCAGCAACGAGCCGAGCCGTCAATGGGGCCGCACTTTCTCGGCCAACCCGTTGTCGCCCGAGGTCGAGCAGGTCCCGACCGAGCAGGTTTCGACGACCGATCCCTGGTCCGCCACCAAGGCCTTCAGTTTCGGCCAGAAGCCGTGATTGACCGGAGATGCCGATGATGAGCACCGTCGCACGATTGCTCATTGCCGCAATGCTGGCGCTGGCGGCCGCGTCTTGCGAGCAGGGCAAGGCTGCGGGCCCGGACAATTTCATCGGCGATGCGCGTCGGGGTGCCGACCTCGTCAAGCAGTATCGGTGCGGCGGCTGTCACGATATTCCGGGCATCGCCGGTGCCGAAGGCAATGTCGGCCCGCCCCTGCATCGCATCGGGACGCGCACCTACATTGCCGGCTACATCCGGAACTCGCCGGACAACATGGCTGACTGGATCGAAGATCCGCAGCGTGCGTTGCCCGGCAACGCCATGCCGAGAATGGGTATCCCGCAGAAGGACGCGCGCGACATTGCGGCGTTTCTCTATACGCTGAAGTAGCTGACATGATCTATCGTTCGATGAACTGGTTCCGGGGCGCGCCGTGGCTCGCCGTCACCATCGTGGTTATCGCGATCATGGGCCTTGCTCTGGCGGGCGGCGGAGCCTGGCTCGCCGTGCTGGGCGGCTCTGTCTATTATGTGATCGCCGGCGCCATGCTCCTGCTCACGAGTTGGCTGCTCGCAATCCGCCGCGCCGAGGCCCTCTGGGTCTATGCTGCGCTGCTGCTCGGCACGATGGTGTGGGCGATCTTCGAAGTCGGCCTGGATTTCTGGACATTGGCGCCGCGCGGCGATGTGCTGGCGCCGCTGGGCGTGTGGCTATTGCTGCCGTTCATCGCGGCTCATCTCGGCCCGCGCCGGCGGATCGCGCGACGGGCTCTCGGTGTGGTTCTGATCGGCGCGGCCGTCGTGCTGGCTGTCTCACTGACGAGAGATCGCCATGACCTTGCCGGCACGTTGCCGCAAAACGGAACGACGGGTGCCGTTGTCGCCTCCGGGCCGGGCGTTCCCTCGGCTGCCGAGAACTGGACCACCTATGGCGGCAGCGGCTTCGGCACGCGCTACTCGTCGCTGCGCGAGATCACTGCGGACAACGTGAAGAACCTGAAGCTCGCCTGGGAATTCCGCACCGGCGACCCCAAGGGTCCTGACGATCCCGACGAGATCACCAACCAGGCGACGCCGCTCAAGGTCGGCGACCTGCTCTACACCTGCTCGCCGCACCAGATCGTGTTCGCGCTCGAGGCGGCAAGCGGGAAATTGCGCTGGAAGTTCGACCCAAAGGTCCGGCACAACAAGGCCTTCCAGCACATGACCTGCCGTGGTGTGGCCTATCACGCCACCAAGGCAGGCGCAGTGACGGCTGACGGCACGGCGGCACCGGCCGAATGCGCTGAGCGCATTTTCCTGCCGACCAATGACGGACGGATGTTCGCGCTGGATGCGCAGAGCGGCAAGCCCTGCGAGAGTTTCGGCCAGCATGGCCAGATCGACCTCAAGGAGGGAAGCGAGATCCAGACGCCCGGCTTCTATGAGGGCACCTCGCCGCCCGTCGTCACCGACAAGGTCCTGATCGTCGGTGGCGCGGTGATCGACAATTATTCGGACCGTGTGCCGTCAGGCGTGATCCGCGGCTTCGACGTTTATTCCGGCCGGCTGATCTGGGCTTTCGACGCCGGCAATCCCGACCCGAACGAGATGCCCTCGGCCTCGCATCATTTCACCGCCGGCTCGCCCAATTCCTGGAGCATCTCGGCCGTCGACGAGCATCTCGGCCTCGTCTACGTCCCGCTCGGCTCGAGTTCGCCGGATATCTGGGGCGGCGGCCGCTCGGCGGAGAAGGAACGCTACGATTCGGCGATGGTGGCGCTCGAGATCACGACCGGGAAGCTGCGCTGGTCCTTCCAGAACGTGCACCACGATCTCTGGGACATGGACATGCCTTCGCAGCCGAGCCTGGTCGATTTGCGGTCGGGCAGCGGCGTGACGCCGGCCATCTACATCCCGGCCAAGACCGGCGACATTTTCGTCCTCGACCGGCGCGACGGGCATCAACTGGTGCCGGCGCCGGAGAAGCCGGTGCCGCAAGGCGCTGCATCCGGTGACCGCCTCTCCGCCACCCAGCCGTTCTCCGATCTGAGTTTCCGTCCCCGCGCCATGCTGACGGACGCGCAGATGTGGGGCAGCACGATGTTCGACCAGCTCGTCTGCCGCGTCAAGTTCAAGCGCCTGCGCTATGAGGGACCGTTCACTCCTCCATCGGAACAGGGCACGCTGGTCTTTCCCGGGGATTTCGGCATGTTCGAATGGGGCGGCATCGCCGTCGATCCGGAGCGCCAGATCGCCGTCGCCAATCCCCAATCGATTCCCTTCATCTCGCGCCTGGTGCCGCGCGGAAAAGACAATCCGGCGGCGCCGGACGCGGCGCATCCGCCCGGCACCGAACTCGGGGTCCAGCCGATGTACGGCGCCCCCTACGGCGTCGATCTCGGCATTTTCCTCTCGCCGCTGGGCATCCCCTGCCTCGCGCCGCCCTGGGGCAATATCGCCGCGATCGATCTCAGGACGCAAAAGGTGGTCTGGCAGCACCGCATCGGCACGATCCGCGACCAGGCTCCTCTCCCGCTGCCGTTCAAGCTCGGCATCCCCATGCTGGGCGGACCGATCGTGACGGCGGGCGGCGTCATCTTCATCACAGGAACGATGGACGATTACATCAGGGCCTTCGACGTTCGCGACGGCAAGAAGCTCTGGGAGGATCGGCTTCCAGCCGGCGGTCAGTCGACGCCGATGGCGTACGAGGCCGGGGGCAAGCAATATGTCGTCACGGTGGACGGCGGCCACGGCTCGTTCGGCACCAAGCTCGGCGACTACGTCCGCGCCTATGCGCTGCCGAATTGATCACGCCCGCCGCCGCCTCATCCGCGCCGGCCTGCGGGGCGTGCGAAGAACCCGCGAGGCGGCGACGGCAACGCAAGCGGCAATCCCGAGCGCGGCGAGGCCCGTGCTGATCACGCCGGCGGGCGGAAGTTGCTTGCGCGCCAGCCAGCCGCCATCGACCGATCTGCCCTGCGGACCGGCTTCGATCATGGTGCCCTCGGTGCTCTTTGCAGGACGCGCGCGGGACAGCAGGAACTGAAAGGCCGCGCCCAGGACATTCTCGGTAACCCGCGGAGCCATCGCGTAAGCGACCTGACCTGCACGCGCAGGCCAGCCGACGGCGACCTCGTCGCGCGGCGCGCGCACCATGCGAACGAATGTTTCGGCGACGTCATCCGGCTGGTACAGCAGCGGACCGGGATCAAGCGTGCGCCCGGACATGTTGGCGCCGTGGACGAAGCCCGGCGTATCGACGATGGCGGGAAAGACACCGCAGACGTGGATGCCCGGATGCGCGCGGAGCTCCTGGCGCAGGCTTGCGGTGAAGCCGCGCAGACCGAACTTGCTGGCCGTATAGGCCGCGGCGAACGGCGTCGGCGCCCAACCGCCCAGCGAAATGTTGTTGATCAGTATGCCGCGCCTCTGGCGGAGGAAGATCGGCAGCACCGCGTGGGCGCCATGCATGGTGCCGAGCAGATTGACCTCGATCGTCCGGCGATGAAGCGCGATATCCGCATTCTGGTACGCTCCGAACACGCCAGTGCCGGCGTTGTTGATCCAGACGTCGATGCCGCCGAAGGCGTCTTCGGCCTGCTTTGCCAATCGCTGCACCGCCGCGGCATCCGTGACATCGGTCGGCACCGCGAGCGCGCGGCCGCCCAGCGCCTCGCATTCCCTCGCGAGGACGGTCAGGGTGTCGCCGCGGCGGGCCGCCAAGATCACGCTTGCACCTTTGCGGGCAAACGCCAGCGCCGTGGCACGGCCGATGCCGCTTGAGGCGCCGGTGATGACGACGCGCGTGCCGGTCATCCGGCCCTGCTCTCCCGCGGCCTCCGCGGAAACCAGCCAGCGCAGCGATTGCCGCAAGCGCGCGGTCCCATCCGTCTGGAACCAGTCGCCATGCGCGAAAATCACACGCTCGGGCGCCAGACTCAAAAGCCGCTCGGCCGCAGCCCGGACCGCGCGGCCGCCGAGGCGCAGCAGGAGACGAAGATAGACCGGCGCCTTGCCGTCCGGCCCGGAGATGCCGAGCAGACTTGCCGCAGCCTCGTTCGCAGGGCTGAGATGATCGGGATCGAGGTTCTGCACGAGATCTGTGAGGACCAGCGTTCGGCTGCGCTTGTCGAACAGCTCGATCTCGCAGAACATCGGGGCATTCACCGCGACGGTCTGGAAATCAGCGCTCCATTCCTCAGGCGTGACATCGCCCAGCTCGCGGTCGATGCGGATGCCCGCCGCGCGAACCTGCCTGCGCTGGGAGAGACTACGGGCGGCGAACGTCCTTGCCCGCGGCAGTGCCCGTTGCCAGTCGGCCAGGAACATCCAGTGGCCGATGTTCGGCGCCAGCAGATATTTTATTGCCCCCAACCGCTCCAACTCGTGATGCAGAGCTGGGGAATATCGCACTGGCGAATGCAGCACGAGATCACCGTTCGACAGCCGGAGGACGACCATGCGGATGGGCAGTTCCAGACCGGCGGCACTGATCGGCTGGTCATCAACAATCCAGACATCGTCTGTCACCCGGGACAAGGTGGCGAACGACGAAACGGCGTCGAGGCTTTGCATGGGCGGCTTCCAAAGCGAGACCTTGCTCAAACCGCCGGAGCGAAGCTCGTTCCTAGGGACCATGCGTCGGCGCTAGTCCGGCGAGCGCAGGCCGGGCGAGCGTATCCATTCCTCCAGGGCTGCCGTGGTTTCAGCCAGGCGCGCCTTGCGGATCATACTTTCGCGTTCCCTGCACGGCGCCATTTGCCGCGCCAGCGTCCGTGCCTGCTCCGCCGATTCCAGCAGCCGTTCCTTCAGCGTCAGGGTCTGCTTACGTCGATTGCGTCTTTTTATTTCTGTCATTGTACGCCTCCTGACTGCGCTGAACGCCTTTTTCCTTGGGTGACAGTTGCATCAGGCGGGAGCTCGCGCATTCGCATAAGTGAACCGGCCGTCCAGAATCCGGAAAAAACCTGAGGCCACACGGCGGCTGGTCGCACCGCTCGGCTACACCGCAGGTTTTCTCGTCGATGGCCGTTGTTGCACTCTTCTTCGTCCTGAGCGCCGCGGGCGAAGTCTACGGGACCTGCTGGGCCTCTGGGTCAATGACGTGTTCGGATGGAACGGCGCATGGATCGGTCTGTCACTTGCCACGTTCAGCGTGTGCCAGTCGCTGACTCGGGCTTTGCTGCCTGGGCCCGCCGTCAAATTGCTCGGAACGCGCGGCGCATCTCGCGTGGGAGAAGAGCTCCACCCGCCGGAAGCTAGCTAGCCGCTGCGGTAACGCGCAGCCATCCCACCAATTCACAACTGAGAGTACGGAGAACGAACAAATTTTTCAAACCGGACGTCAAACTGAACAGTCCGTTCTGAGATGCACCGCTGTAAGTGCTTGATTTATATGGTGGGCACACCAGGGCTCGAACCTGGGACCCGCTGATTAAGAGTTCAACACCATCCCTTCTCTGCAGTTTCCAAATACACGCCGCGCTACGACATGCATTCGAGAAGCCCTTTGTTTATAGGCTCTTCTCGCATAATTTCGCGCTCCGTCGAACCCAAACCTTCCAACTGCTCAATCCGCCAACACCGTTTTGAAAACCGTTTTGGCGGCCGTGGACTCTCGTCATGACCGATATTCGAATTTCTCTCACCGACAAGACAATCGCTCAATTACCCGCTCCGAAGGAAGGCTGGTACCTAGCGCGTGATACCGAATTGAAGGGCTTTTTCGTGGTCATTGGAAAGCGGCGAAGAACGTTTACCGTCCAAGGTGACCTCAGGCGGGCGGCAAGCGGGCTTCATCCATTAGGGTTTCCATTGGCGATGCTAGTGAGATGTCGACCCGAGCCGCCCGCGCCACTGCCAAGGAATACTTGGCGCAGATTAGCCGGGGACGGCATCCGAAGGAGAACAAGCCAGCCGAAGAGACGAGCCCGACTCCGGCGATGGAAAGTGGCGGCACAACCGCGAGCATCACTCTCAGGCAGGCCTGGGAGCGGTACCTCGAGGCGCATCTAATCCGGAAGAACCGCAGCGAAAAGACCGTCGAGGGCTACCGCGACCACGTCGAACGAATCTTTGCAGAATGGCTCGACACCACCTTCCATGAGCTCGCAACCGATCCAGCTCGTGTGGCCAAGAAACACGATGAAGTCACAAACGAGAATGGGCCGTACATGGCCAATGGCAGCATGCGCACCCTGCGGGCCATCTACAATCATGCTCGGAAGACGAACAGGTCGTTGCCGTCAGATAATCCGGCCGATGCGGTCGACTGGAATGTGGAGGAGCGCCGCAACACCGGGATGGGATCAGCCGATCTTAAGGGTTGGTTTGCGCAGCTCGCTGCCATCGACAACCCCGTCCGTAGAGAGTTCCACCTCTTCACTCTCCTTTGCGGTTCTCGGCCTACCGCGCTCCAGGAAGCCAAGCCGGAACACATCGATTTTCGGCGACGCGCGCTACATATTCCCAAACCAAAGGGCGGAAAGAAGAAAGCCTTCGACATTCCCTTGTCGCGTCAGATGATCCTTTGCCTCATCCGCGCAATCCGGTGCGGTAGACAGATGTACCCTGTGCAAGCACGAGAGTGGGTTTTTCCGGCCGATAGCACGTCAGGCCATTTGGCGGAAACGAAAGAGGACCGTGAGATGCTATCGAAGTGGGGAAACGACCTCCGTCAAACCCTCCGTACGATCGCAACGGCAGCGGGTGTCTCGGAGATCGACGCCAAGCTCTTGATGAACCATGCCATTCCGGGTGTAAACGGAGGCTACATTACGCGGCACAAGCTTCTCGAAGACCACCTACGTAGCCAGCAGCAGGCAATCAGCAGCGCCGTATTTGCTGCGTTGGGAGCATCGATGACCCAAGAGATTTCGCTTCACGATTGGCTTGGAAGAGGTGGTAACCGACGAGCAACTCAATGGATCGCTTCCGATCGAAAGCAAGATGTACCCCAGGCCGATTGCTCAAATTGAACAAGGATCTGAGGCGTGGAAAATTCCGCTCCTTTATGCAGGCTCATGGATCGATCCAATCCATCATGGACCAATTTGAGTTAACTGCAACCAAGGAGACGAATACTAAGCGCATCAGCGCTAGGACGAAGACTTCGAAATATGCGTTCTCAGGGTCACATCCTGGATGAGCATCAAGTTCGTCGCTCGTCGCCACAAACGTGGGGGCAGCCAAAGGAAGGCGCCGCGCATTTCGTCGACGAACATCTGTTTAACTGAGCCATGACTAAGATCGCCCTCGGCTTAACTCCGGCAGAAGAAAGCAGACGGAGCGACGTGCCAGCTTACGCTGTTCTTCATCGCTGACGAGACGAACCTATCGCACCTTCGACATCGCCTCCCTTAGGAAGCGTTCGACAGTACTCCTCCCCGGCGGCGCGTCGACGCTGACGGTGTCCGCTCCGACACCGCCCCCACTCAAGCGGTAGCGACAACGAAGGCGTTGCGGGTTTGGAGCGGCCGACCAAGCGTTCTCCGACCGTCGGATCTGCAGCGGCCGGCCGCGCTTCCATGAGTTCAAGCGCGGCGCGTCCGTTGTCAGTTATTCGCCAGCCACCGCCTGTTCGCTCAATGAGCCCTTGGGAAAAAATGTCCAAGTTAGGCATGCGCGATGCCAGCCGTTTGGTGCGCTCTGTCCATTCCGGCCCGCTCGTTGCCAATATCGCCATATCACGTTTGAGCTCCGCCATGAGAGCGAAGCCATCGGGATAGCTCACTAGGATCTTCAGGACAGTGACCTGGAGATTCACCCCGACCCCTCCACGACTACCGCCACATTGTCGGCGCTTCGGAGAGGGCTTTGCGGCCAACCTGCCTCAAGTCATCCGGTGAGGTGTCGCCTCTCGTGGCAGCCTCCAAAATCTTTGAAGCCACGTGGGTGCGGGTGCCGGTCTGGTCTCGCGAAACGCTTTCACAGACCTCATCAAGAACCGCACGTAAAAGCGCGGTGGTAACGGAGTCGAACATAAGAGACCCCCAGCGAAGAACAATTTTAAAGTTTTAGAGAGCGTCCAACGCTCGCGAATTCACGAATGCTAACAATTCAAAGAAACTGCCGAGATTTTACATCCGCGCCCGCTCTTCGCAAGGGCTTCTGTTGCTGCCGACAATGCACCTGCCGAAGTCACATCGGCTGGTTGCTGTCAAAGCCCTCGGTGGTTGCGGGCGGCTCGATGCTCGACCTGCGGGTATCATGGTTGCCCAAGCAGCCACCCCACGTTTGCCGTCGGGGTTTTCGGCGGGGCGAAGCACTGGCGGCGTCATTGGAAGGGATTCCCGGCATGGAACCAAGCGGCTGGCCGTCCGTTGGGCGGTATTGGCCAGCGGAGACGACGCGCACCCGCGTCAGCATATGCAACCACTCGGCTGGGCCTCCATCTCAGGGGAAGAGACATGGCCGATGCCGCAAATCAAATTCCCGACCGCATTCCGATCAACCTTATCGTCAATGGTAACAGGCGCACGCTTGACCTCGTGCCCTGGACCACACTCCTCGACGCTCTGCGCGAACATCTCGCGCTGACTGGGACCAAGAAAGGTTGTGATCACGGCCAATGCGGCGCCTGCACCGTTCTGGTCGACGGCCGACGGGTCAATTCCTGCCTGACGCTCGCCGTCATGAAGGACGGCGCGGAGATCACGACAATCGAGGGACTTGCCCGGGATGGCGCGCTGCATCCCCTGCAACAGGCCTTCATCGATCACGACGCCTTCCAGTGCGGCTATTGCACGCCCGGACAGATTTGTTCCGCGACCGGACTCCTGGCCGAAGGCCGCGCCAAAGATTCTGACGAGATCCGGGAGCTGATGAGCGGCAATCTTTGCCGCTGCGGTGCCTATCCGAACATCATCGCTGCCATCCAGCAGGCAATGGGGCGGCCATGATCAATTTCCAATATTCCCGCGCCAGCGACGTCGCCGATGCGATCCTCCTGCTCACCGCCCATCCCGGCGCCAAGCTCATCGCCGGCGGCACGAACCTGATCGACCTGATGAAGGAGAATGTCGAAGTGCCGTCCCGGCTGATCGACGTTTCGCGCCTGCCGCTCCGCAAGATCGAGGAGACACCCGACGGTGGCCTGCGCATCGGCGCCTTGGTGCCGAACTCGGACCTTGCCTACCATCCGCTGATCGAGCAGCGCTACCCGTTGCTCGCCAGCGCCATCCTGGCCGGCGCCTCGGCACAACTGCGCAACATGGCCTCCGTCGGCGGCAATCTGATGCAGAGAACGCGTTGCGCCTACTTCTATGACACGGCGACGCCCTGCAACAAGCGAGCTCCCGGCAGCGGCTGCTCGGCGATCGACGGCCTAAACCGCAACCATGCGATCCTCGGCACAAGCGTCTCCTGCATCGCCACCAATCCGTCGGACATGAGCGTGGCGTTGGCCGCGCTCGGCGCGCTCGTGCACATCGCAGGTCCATCCGGCGAACGCACTATGGCGCTGACCGATTTCCATCGGCTCCCTGGCGACACGCCGCATGTCGATACCAATCTCGAGGTCGGCGAGATCATCACGGCGATCGAACTGCCGCCGCGCGGCTTTGGCCGCAACTACAGCTACCTGAAGATCCGCGACCGGCTGTCCTATGCCTTCGCCCTGGTCTCGGTCGCGGCTGCGCTCGAACTGGACGGCAACGCGATCAGAGAGGCGCGTGTCGCGCTCGGCGGCGTGGCCCACAAACCCTGGCGCAGCCTTGAGGCCGAAACGGCATTGCGCGGCCATGCGGCAACGCTGGAACATTTCTCTCGCGCTGCGGACCTCCTGCTGCAGGGGGCAAGAGCCCATGCGCATAATGGCTTCAAAATCGAGCTCGCGCGCCGCGCCATCGTCCGGACGTTGACGCAGGCCGCAAGCGCCACACCGCAATCGCAGGCCCACAAGAAGATCGCGTGAGGGACCGATGAACGCCTATGTCGGAACATCAACGTCCCGGGTCGACGGCCGGGCCAAGGTCACCGGGGCTGCCAAATACGCCGGCGAATTCGCGGCTGACCGGCTCCTCCATGGTTTCGTCGTTGAGGCTACCATTCCGCGCGGGCGCATCGCTCGCCTCGACACCAGCCAGGCGCTCAAGGTGAAGGGGGTGCTCGACGTGCTCACGCATGCGCATCGCCCGCCGCTCGCTGGCAAGGACGAAGCCTGGAAGGACGAAGTGGCCCCGGAAGAGGGATCTCCATTCCGGCCGCTCTACGACGACGGCGTCAAGTTCAACGGCCAGCCGATCGCTCTGGTCGTGGCAGAGGATTGGGAAACCGCAAAGTTCGCCGCGACGCTGGTGCGTGTCGGATATCAGGAAGAGCAAGCCTTTGCGACCGACCTCGAAGCTGAGCGCGGGAAGGCCGCCGAGGTGAAGCAGCCGCACAAGCCGCGCGGTGACGCCGCAGGCGCGCTTGCAGCATCGGCCGTGCGGCACGAGGCAGACTACTTCATTCCGACCGAGCATCACAATCCGATGGAGCTCTATGCCACCACGGTCGTCTGGGACGGCAACGGCCGGCTCACAGTCTACGACAAGACGCAAGGCGTTCAGAACGTCCACAGATATCTATGCAACGTGTTCGGCAAGAAGCCTGATGACATTCGCGTGCTCTCGCCCTATGTCGGCGGTGCGTTCGGCTCCGGCCTGCGGCCGCAATACCAGGTGGTGCTGGCAACGCTTGGCGCCCTGGCTCTGAAGCGGTCCGTTCGCGTCGTGCTGACGCGACAGCAGATGTACGGGCTCGGTCACCGGCCAGCGACGATCGAACACCTCGGACTCGGCGCGAAGCCTGACGGCACGTTAGATGCGGTCACACACGAGGCTACGGCTATCGCCTCGTGCTACGAGGATTTCGCGCGCAACGACACCGGCTGGGCGGAACAGCTCTACAAGAGCCCAAACAGCCGCTATTCCCATAAGCTCGTCCGCCTCGACGTTTCAACGCCCTCCGACATGCGCGCGCCCGGCGCGGCTTCCGGCGTCTGCGCGCTCGAATGCGCCATGGACGAGCTGGCCGTCGCGCTCAAGCTCGACCCGATCGAACTGCGCCTGAAGTGCTACTCGGATAGCGACCAGAGCGAAGACCTGCCCTACACCAGCAAGCAGTTGCGCGCATGCTATGCTAGCGGCGCGGAAGCCTTCGGCTGGAACAGACGCAATCCCACGCCACGCGCGATGCGTGATGGTAAGGAGCTGGTCGGTTGGGGCATGGCGACAGGCGTCTGGGAGGCGTTGCAGATGCCGGTCGCAGTCCGCATCGTGCTGTCCGCCAATGGTCATGCCGAGGTATCCTGCGCGGCGTCTGACATCGGTACCGGCACCTATACCATCGTCGCGCAGGTGGCGGCCGATGCACTTGGGCTACCAATCGAGAACATCGACGTGAGGCTTGCCGACTCAACCTTGCCGCAAGCTCCCGTCGAAGGCGGCTCCTGGATGGCTGCTTCGAGCGCGCATGCGGTGCTGGAAGCGGCCGAGGACATTCGCCGGGAGCTCGCGCTTCTCGCCAGTACGATGCCCTCTTCGCCCCTCGCCGGCGTCGATGCAGCCGATGTCGTCCTGGTCGACGGCACGATCGCAAAAGATGGCGAGAAGAGCCGCGCGGTTTCGATCACCGATGCCATGCGTCACGGCAAGCTCGAGCGGCTGGAGAAGCAGAAGCTCAATCACTTCGCGGAGGACAAGTCGCACGCCCGCAACACCCATTCGGCCGTGTTTGCCGAGGTGAGGGTCGACGAGCAACTCGGCGTTATCCGCGTCACGCGGATCGTAAGCGCTGTCGCCGCCGGACGGATCCTGAACACCAAGACCGGCCGCAGCCAGATCATGGGCGGCGTAGTCTGGGGGATCGGGATGGCGCTGCACGAGGAAACGGCGATGGACCACCGCTTCGGCCGGATCATGAACGCCAATATCGCCGAGTACCACATCCCCGCGAATGCCGACATTCACGACATCGATGTGATCTTCGTCGACGAGCGAGACCATCATATCAACCGGCTTGGCGTCAAAGGCCTCGGCGAAATCGGCATCGTTGGCGTCCCTGCAGCGATCGCGAACGCCGTCTATCACGCAACCGGCAAGCGCATCCGCCGCTTCCCGATCACGCTCGATAAGCTACTCGCTTGATGCGCCCGACCTCACCATGCGCCGGACCGTCATCGGCGAGCAAACCTCACCGGAGGAGTACATCGTCCTCTGGGATGGGCTGTCGATCAGCCGGATCTTCCGCTGCAACATCGCTGCCACGGCCGCTTGTGGCCCTGGCAGAGACGCCGTTCGATGAACTGGCTCGAGGTCCGAGAGCCTCGTCTTCAGCAGGCGCCGATAGCGGTGGATGTTGCTGCGGTGTGCGCGGATACGGGCAAGATCTTCATCGAACATCGTCGTTGCTCCAGACGGTCGTCTTTGTCCTTTTCGATTTCGAGAAACGGGAAACGGTTTCACCGGTGGGGAAAATTTATTCGGAGCGCTCCTGCTGTCAAGCGCACCGCCTCACGAGGATGCCGGCCAATCCTTGGAGCCTCGTACCGCAACGCGTCAAGCAGCGTCGCGCGGTCCGGGCGTTGAAAAATTTTTTCGTTTCCCCTCTTGAATCGGCTTGTTGTTCTTCTAGGTCATTTTTCGCCGCGAGAGCGGTGTGCCGGGCGCCTTCACGGGTCCGGCGCGGGGCGCCGGGACGGTGTCGTCGGACCCGTCTGAACCCCCCGTCCCGCGCTCCTTCGTGCCCATCTTGCTCTATGGAGGACTTGGTTATGAGGACGACCTTCGACTTCGCGCCCCTGTGGCGCTCTACCATCGGCTTCGACCATCTGGCCGACCTCGTCGACAGCACGATGCGCCAGGCTACCGAAGATCACTACCCCCCGTACAACATCGAACGCTCCGGCGAGGACCACTACCGGATCTCGCTCGCCATCGCCGGCTTCGGAGCCGACGACATCACCGTGACGGCCGAACAGAATGCGCTCACCATCGAAGGCAGGAAACCTGAGAAGGCGCCCGGCGAGTATCTCTACCAGGGCATCGCCGCACGTCCCTTCAGGCGCGTGTTCAATTTGGCCGACTACGTCCAGGTGAGAGAGGCCGCTTTCCGCGACGGATTGCTGATCATCGACCTCGTCCGCGAGGTGCCCGAAGCGATGAAGCCCCGCCGGATCCAGATCGCAGGCAGTGCTTCTCCGTCGCAGATCGAGCGGAAGGCAGCCTGACGCCAGTCAAGATTCGATGGCGGAACGCGGCGCGCGTAAGCGCAGCCGCGCTCCCAGCCGCATGCAACGAAGGAGAACATCATGGCAATTCGTGATCTCATTCCCCGGTCGCGGAATCAGGAGCTTGCTCCGACGCGCGGCAACTACGACCCCTTCATGGCGCTTCATCGCGAGATGAACCGCCTCTTCGACGATGTCTTTCGCGGCTTCGGCGGCATGGGCCTGGCGCCGCTGATGGAAGGGCAATTCGGCTGGCCCAAGATCGAGCTCAGCGAGACCGACAAGGCGCTGACGATCTCGGCCGAACTGCCCGGCATGACGGAGAAAGACGTCCAGATCGAAATCGCCGGTGGCTTCCTGACGATCCGCGGCGAGAAGAAGGCCGAACGCAGCGACGAAGGCAGGTACTTCACCGAGCGCGCCTACGGCGCCTTTGAGCGGCGGATCCCGCTCGAGGACGTCGACGAAGACAAGGCCGAGGCCTCGTTCAAGGACGGCGTCCTGACCGTATCGCTGCCGAAGTCGGAAAATCCGCGTGCGGGTGTCAAGCGCGTCGCGATCAACACGCAGTAGCAATCCGGACGGCGGCCACACCGCCGTCCCGCACCAAGTCGAACCCATCCCGAAGAAAGGAGCGTAAGGGAGGCAACCGATGACCAACGCCAACACAATCACCGGCAATCTCGATCCCCTCTTCCATCCGGCCGCGCACTATGCGTCTCCGGACGACGTCCTGAACGACAATGAGCTCTCCGTACCGGAAAAGCGGATCATCCTGTCGTCTTGGGCGTCCGACATGTTTGCGGTGGAATCCTGTCCCGCCCTGCGGGACATTCCCGGAATGGGCCATACCATTCGGCTGGCCGACATCCTGGCTGCACTGCGGCGGCTGGATGGCGACGACGAACCGCCGCGACCCGGCGGCCTCCCCATGCGATTGCGGCGGCCTTGGGCCGCCGTGCGGGGGGCGGTTTTGAGTCATCTTTAGCAGCTCGAGGAGCACGCCATGGGAGAGCGGCGCCGCAGAGTTAAACAAACCCGTTCCCTTGAAGAACGATTGGCCGAACAGGCCGCTAAACTCAAAGAACGTGCTGCCCATCTCCCGGCTGGCACGGAGCGCGAGAGCCTTCTTCGGAAGGCCCGTCTAGCCGAGACTGGCGCGCACTTGACCAACTGGATCACCTCTCCCGAACGTCAACGGCCGAGGTGAGATGTCGGGTGCGGTTGCGATGGCTCGCGAAGTAACTGAGGGCGTTGAGCGAGAACGGGTCCGCGCGTGAGTGGCGCGTCCGCTCCCGGCGGAGTTCCTACACGCGATCACGGAGGTCGGTCACACCTTCCTTATGGGCGCAGTGGTCGCAACAATAAAAGGTGCCGCTCTTTTCCAGGCCGTGTCCCACGATGCGCGTTCCGCAATGCTTGCACGTTGGCGCCAAGGCATGTATCGCGCACTCAAAGCTGTCGAACGTGTGCGCCTGGCCGTTCATCACCACTTGAAAGGCCTTGTCATAGTCATTGCCGCAGGTTTCGCATGTCGACATTGTGCCTCCTTCACGCCGCCCGGCGTTTGCGAGTTTGAGCAGCCTTCTTGGCTGACTTGGAACGTTCAACTGCCGGTCGGCTCGCGGACGCTTTTCCGCCAAGCTTGCCGCCCTTCCGCGACGGTGAAGGGTCTTCTTCGGTGCCTCTGCCGGATCCGCTCTTTTTGCCGCCATGGGTCTCTTTGTTCACGGTCGCCCAGGCTCGCCGTTCAGCTTCCTTGTCGGGAACGCCGCGGGCTTCATAGCCTTCCTCAATGTGTTCGGCCTGTCGTTTCTGCTTGTCGGTGTAGCTTCGTTTGTCTCCGCGTGGCATGACGACCTCCTTTGACAGTATCGCGTCCCCTGCTCCTATTCGATGCCGCCCTCTTGCGCAGGCCGTCAATGAACTTGGATGCTTCTGCCTTAAGGTCGTCCTCCCAGCGCAAGAAGTGCTGGTGTGTTGTTCTGACAGGGTTACAGGCAGGACGCCTGGGCGTGATCGTTAGCTCGTCTCCCAACATCCAATTTTCGGGTCATTCCGAATTCCTTTCCTTTTGGGCCTCCTCGCGCAAGGAACGATGGAATTTACCAATTGTTCCTGTTCCAGCCTCGGTACTGTCTGGGCGGCTACCGCCGTCGTTCTGGACGTCTTTGAGTTCATCCGTGCCTTCCTTGCGACTCCGAGCAATCTTTCGCAATCGCTCCGGCCCGGTGATCGAACTGGGGCGCGGCTTGCCGGGACTTGCGGTCGGTCGCAAAAACGCAGCCATCGGAACAAATGAAGTGCATCCGGTATTTGGGCTGCATCAACAGGGAGGCCGAAATGGCAAAAGCATATGGCTGAACCGACTGAGGACGAGATTCGAACCTGCGCCCATCAGCTCTGGGAAAAGGCTGGCCGGCCGGAAGGCCGCGAGAAGGAGTTTTGGGAACTAGCCGAACAAGAACTGCGGAATAAGGACAAATCGTCCCCTGTGCGCACGCCCGATAATCTGTAGTGAACTGGCATTGACCAATCTGGTTCGGCATTGGCCGGCGCGGATGCCAAGTAACTGTTAGCGCGGGGGTGCGTGGAAAAGCGGCGTTGGCGAAAAGCGAGGCTGGATGAGGAGCCCGGCGTCTGCGAGGCCATTGAGACGCCGGGTCGGTTTCTTAGCGCCGCCTAGTCGCGCGCCGCTTATATGGTGATTGATTCACGGGCTTCAGCGAAATCCCTTCGCGGTGCGCCTTGCTGCGGATAGCTGCCACGGGACGTTGAAGTTTGACGGTCATGACCCCGGTCGGCGTGTTGCCCTTCGCGAGCTGTTTGAGCATTTTCACATCCGCGCTCGACCACGGTTCACGCGTACGACGCTTGTATGAGGGATTTGCCTTGCGCGGGCTCTTCTTGCCGATCGGCGAGCCGGGTCGTTTCCATCCTGCTCGTACCATTAAGGTCCTCCTGTAAGTCCATGCTTGAACGAAGGAATGAACAATTCGGTTCCGGATGAAACGCGACGACATCTTCTTCGCTTGAAACTCCGCGACTTCGGCCGGATACTGGATCAGGTCCTTGGCCATCAGCATTCCGAAGGAGAACGATCATGGCAATCCAGATCGTGATGGACCGTACCGGCGACAGCCGTCACCTTTCAACCCGGACGACAAACGAGAGCTCGCGAAGGCGGAGCAGCGGTTCTGCGAGCTCACCAATGCCGGCTTCACCGCGGCGGTCGGGTCCAGGTCAGGCCTCGCAGATCCGGTCGTTTGACCCGAACGCGGAGGAAACCGTGTTCTTCCCCCGGCTGGTCGGCGGATAATCGGTCCGTGCCATGTTGGGCTTCAAGCCGTCGCGCCATGGTGAACGCTCGCGCATGAGAGCCATCAGGGCTCTGCTTATACGACACGGCGCCGAGAGAACGCCGGAGGGCCGTTCGCTGCGGCTCTTGCGAGAGTGGCTATCGCCAGTGCAGTCGGCGCAGTTCGCGGCAAAGGGTTATTTCGAGGTCGTCGGCGGCGACACGGGCAAGCAATACAGGATCTAACCGGGCGCCATGACGAACGTCTGCGAGATCGACGAAAAGAACCGTCCGACGATCGGGCTGTGTTTCCTGCCGACGGGCGAGCTGCCGATCGGAGACGTCATGCTCTCCCAGAAGATTGCGCTGGAAAGCTGCGAGAGCCGCGCGCTCGAGGTGGCCAGAAGGTTCACTCCGACCGGTTTCATGTTCCGGCGAAACCGGCTTCTTGGCTGAGGCGCGCACGAGCTCCGGAAGGTGCGTGCCGACACCTGATCCGGCAATCGAAATCTGGAGTGGTCCTAGACACGCAGTGGGATGGAGAAAGAGCCAGCTCGAAGAGCGCTTGAGCAATCAGCCGCGGAGCACTTGCAGACAACTTGGTCGTCCCGGCGCAACGCTAATACTGCGATGCAATGTACCACAAGTTAGTGCGTATTCCGGCGCGCGAGTGCAAGATGTTTATCCCAACAATGGGAGCTTTTTTTCAAACGGTCATTGTGCGATGCACTCGATTCGCAATGGCCCTTCCTAAGCATCACGAGCAATGCACGGCTAGCTGTCGGCCGCAGCCAATCGGTAATCCGAACAACACGCGATCGAACACGGCTCTCGCTGCATGAATGTTCTCGCTTGTGGCCGGTTGAATTTGATGTTCCCCTGTAGCTCGCGCTCGCCTTACCGGATGGCGGCCTTACCGGATGGCGTCCGGTTCTTGATCTTGATCCAGTGCTTGCAACGCCCAGCGACATAGTCCCGGTGCTTTGTCACAAGGCCCATCTGACAGGGTCCCGCGCGGCTAGCGTTGGCCTCCGCACACCAACGCGGGATCAATGCTGGCACTCACGATTAGGAGTTTCCAAGGTGCGCTGCCGAGGGTTACAGTCCACCTGGACGCGCCTCCCAGTACGTCGGCGTCCCGTAGTACTGGTGCGTTCGCGTTTCCCAGGCTCGATCCTGCCACGAGTCATCGCTGAACTCAGGCGCGTCCCTCAGTTGTTGCTCGGTGATATTGGTTCGAAAACCACCACGCGAGGTGTCATATGTCAGAGCGCCCCAAGGAATGGGGTAATGGCTGTGACCCAATCCAACAAAGCCGCCAAAACTCATCACGGCATAGGCCACGCGGCCTGACGCCTTGTCGATAATGAGGTGATCAATCTCACCAATATTCTTTCCATCTGCTCCATAAACCTCGGTTCCCTGAATGTCTTCGCTCGAGATGCATTGATGATCCGGATGGGCTGTTGCGCGGGCCATGGCTTCGTCTCCTCAAAGGTAGGTTTTGTCGGCTTAACTCGGCCGCTACCAGGACGTTCCTGACTTCGGAGAACATGTCGCAGCGCCGACCACCAATCTATCGTCGCCGATATTGGATCCAACAACCTCCAGCTCCGAGGACTCATGCCGAAAAGCCTTGCATCACGGCCGCGCGTGTCCATGGCCTGCGCAGCTTTCGGCTCTGGCGAGCAAAGAACTTCGTGTCCGATAGCCGCCGCGAAAGGGTCTCGTGAGCCGCTAGAGAACCAATCCGGAAGGATTGCCGATTTCAGTGGCTCAGAACGACAACCGCAAACCATAGCAATGGCATGCGCGCTCGGCGCTACTGCTTCCGTCTCGTCGCTCTCGCGCTCAGATGAAGGGTTTGCCGCCCGTTACAGCGAGCGTCGCACCGGACGTATAGCTCGAGAGCGGATCGGCGAGCATGACATAGGCGGTTGCGAGCTCAGCTGGCTGCCCGGCTCGTTTCATCGGCACCTGCGTGCCGAAGTTCTTGACCGTGTCCGACGGCATGGTGGACGGGATCAGCGGAGTCCAGATCGGGCCCGGCGCGACGGCGTTAACCCGTATGCCCTTTTCGGCAAGCATCTGGGCAAGACCGCCAGTGAAGTTCTGGATGGCACCCTTGGTGGTCGCATAGGCCAGCAGGATGGGGTTTGGCATGTCCGCGTTCACGGAAGCGGTGTTAATGATGGCGGACCCCGACTTCATATGCACAACGGCCGCCTTGGAGAGATAGAACATCGCATGGATGTTGACCTCGAACGTGCTCTGCCATTCGTCATCGCTGATATCCGCGATATTCTTGAACGTGGCCTGGTGGGCCGCATTGTTGACGAGGATATCGATCCCGCCTAGCTCATCGACGGCTCGCTTAATGACGGCGCGGCAGTAATCTGGCTTTCGCAGGTCTCCGGGAAACAAGACAGCTTTGCGGCCCTCCTTCTCGACGAGAGCTTTCACCTCCGCGGCATCTTGATGTTCGTCAAGATAAGAAATGAGCACGTCGGCTCCCTCGCGGGCATATGCGATTGCCACCGCTCGCCCGATCCCGCTGTCTCCTCCAGTAATGACGGCCTTTTTGCCTGCAAGACGGTCCGATCCCTTGTAGCTTTCCTCGCCATGGTCCGGACGTGGCTTCATCGCCGACGTCGAACCGGGCATCGGTTGCTGTTGGTTTGGATAAGGCGGGCGCGGATAATCGAGCATGGCATTCTCCCTACGACTAACGATTAAACGGCGTCTGTGGCGGAAACCCGTTCGCGACGGGCCGGCGTTCTCGTTAGTTTCGAGCGCAATCTTCTGCGCCAGCATCACGTCGTCGGGCAAACAAAACACCGACAAGGTGTCCCCACTCCGCGATAATTAAGCAAACAACTGGCGGGACGCGACGTTCCTCCGCTCACCGATATCCTTGCTGTGTCGCTTGCAGCAAAACCGGGTTAGGCTCAGCGTTCGCCCTTGCCGTTGCGGTTGGTGAAGCGGGCGTTTCCGAGGCCCGTGCCGATCGTCAGCACGCCCCAACGTTTCACGTCCTGCATGGACGGCACCTCTGACAGGCCCTGCACCACGCCGTCGTTATGCATAACGATCGCTGTGTCGTGTTCTCCGATGTGAGGGATGGCTTCGACCAGAGCCGCTGGCAGGTTAAACTTGCTGCTCTCCCAATTGCCGGGCAGGTTCTGCGCGCCCTTGGCGATCGAGCCGTCGCTCTCGATGACGCCAGGACACGCGATGCCGATGAACGGCGCGAGCTTGAATTCTTCGTTCTCCGCTTTCGTGATCAGGTCCTTGAGCATTTTGACGAGACGCTTAACTGCTTCCTCGCGGCTCGGTTCGTCGTCGGCATGACGCCATAGTTCGGACTTCCACACGCACGCCTTGCTGAGGTCCGGCGCCTTTTTCCGACGCGTTTCCACGACGCCACAGCGGATGTTCGAGCCTCCGATGTCGACGGCAAGGATGGAATCGTGAGCTTCGAATATCCAGGAGGGAGCAAGATGGAGCGCGCCGATCAGACCTGCGTCGTCCGGGTGGCGATGGATCGGTAGCATCTCGATCTTGAAGTTCTCGGCCTTCAGTAGGATTTCGGCGCGCGCGATGGCGAGTTCGCCGAGCCGGCTATTGCTCAGGCCGCCGCCCACGACGATGCGCTCGGTCTTGTCCCAAGCCTTGGTCTTGAGGAGGCGTCGCGCAACGTGGGCGAGCTCCTGTGCGTAGTCCTCGATCGCGCTCTGCACGACTGCCCAAGCGTCTGTATCGTCGCCGGCCAGGATGGCGTCGAGTTCTTTCTTGCTGATATCTTCGGAAAGCTCCTTGCCGAACGGGTCTTCGCCGGACTTGCGCAGCGGCTTCCGCCACTTTTCGAGAGTTTCCCGAAATGCGCCCTTGCTGGCACGATCCCCAAGAAATCCATCCTCATCCTTCAGTTCAATGTTGAAGCTGTCGACCTCCACTGACGGGAGGCGGGAGGCGCCGTGAGCGGCGATGCCGGTGGTCGTGGTCGTTTCGTCAGCCATCTTGAGCCCTAGACAAGCCGCCAATAAACTGCGGTTTGCGTCAACGATGCTTGAGGTTACCCGTTCCTCGCCTGGCTAGACCGGTCTCGCCGGGTGCAGGATTCGGGGCATGGGCGAGAAACAGGGGTCGCGCCCCTTCGGCTGCCTCCGGCTGTCGCGCGGCATATCGCCCCTCTCCCAGAGAGGCGCGAGGCGTTTCATATCGAGCCTCCGAGTGCCCTCCTTATGGACAGGAACGGTAGCCGGTCAGCGGCGTTCCATTGCCATTATTCCAAAGGAGCCGTGAAATGGGACTCTTCACCAAGGACATAAAATCGATGGAAGACCTGCTGATCCATGGTCTGCAGGACATCTACTACGCTGAGCAGCAGATCATCAAATCGCTGCCCAAGATGATCGACAAATCGACCAATCGCGACCTCGTCGCCGGGCTGAAGAACCATCTTGAGGAAACCAACAAGCAGGTCGAACGCCTTCAGAAGGTGTTCGAGAAGCTCGACAAGCAGCCCAGCGGGACACAGTGTCCGGCGATCGACGGGATCATCAAGGAGGCCGACGAGATCGCCAGCGAAGTTGAGGACAAGGCCGTACTCGATGCCGCCATCGTCGCTGCCGCTCAGGCCGTAGAGCACTATGAGATCTGCCGCTATGGGACACTGATCGCCTGGGCCGAGCAGCTCGGCCACGACGAGATCGTGCGCTTCCTCACGACCAACTTGAACGAGGAAAAGGCGGCCAACACCAAGCTCAACACGGTGGCGCTGCGCAAGAGTGTCAATGCAAAGGCTTCGACCGCAGCCTAATACGCGTCGTACGACCACCCTCAGTGGCTTCGCGGAATCGCGGAACCGCCGCCTTTTTGTTCGGTCCGCACCCTCCGCACAGGCCGGATCTTGCGGCGCACGTACCAGGCCGCCACGGAGATGATCAACCAGGCGAGCGGCGCGCCCATGAAGGCGGCCGCGATGCTGCTGTCCGCCATCAACGAAAAGACGACCGCAAAGGCCAACATACCGCGCGCCGAGTGTGGCGCCGGCGGCGTCGACCGCGGCCGCCATTTGCCCCCGGCGCTCGCCGGCGAGGCCCGCCTCGCGCTTGCGGCGGATTTCGTGCTTCTCGATCAACGTGGCGCTGGCGCAGAAGATCGCCGGAAGAGCAAGGAAAAGGCCGCCGATGAAGGCTCCATAGCCGCTGCTGACGAGACCGGTGAAGACGGTCGCGGCGCCGCCGAGCGCAAAGCGTATCCGAGGCCTCGGTCAGGATGGCTGGAATGTCGACTTGTTTCAGGGCGGTGAAGGCCTCGACGCGCCCCTCACCGCATGCCAGGTCGTAGGCGCCGCCCCGTTTGCTCAATGTGACGGGGCGCTTGAGACCGAGCGTGCCGATGCTTCGCACAAGCTCTTTGAACCTCGCGCGATTCCGGTCACGCGAATTGAGCACCTTGATAGCGGAGATCGGGACGGACACAACCGTACGACCGCGCCTCATGCAGCGCTCCTTTCCTCCCATCCGGCAAAGACTCGGCACAACGCCTCGAGGCCATCGTAGCGGCAGGCTGTAGCAAAGACGGGGCTTGACAGTCGGAGCACCCTCACCTTCGCCTCGGCAAGGTCGGCCGTGGGCAGCAGGTAATAGGCGACGATCTCGGCATTGGACGCATCCATGCGAACAATGAGCGAGAGATCCGATTGAGCCTTGCGGTCGGCATGGACCCGCCAGCGGACCCTGTCCGAGATATAGTTCACGGCGCGCGCCGAGCCGAGCGCGATGCGGCAATCATCGTTCACACAAAGAAAGCCGTCCAGGCCGATCATTGCTCGGCCACCCAGCCTATTAACACGCTCGACAATTTCGCCGGCAAGCTGGGCAAGAAGTGCCCTATATTTATCTGCCGCTTCGGCGAGGCGCTGGCGTGGCTCAGGCTGATACCCGACGAGTTCGTAGGCAGCCACTAGGGAGCCAAAGCGACGCCGGTAGCTTTCCGCCGATAGGATATCGTCGGCAGAAGCGATAATGGCAGTCGTCAGATGTCCTTTCTCGCGCCCAAGGGCGGCAAGGCGATCAATGGCTTCCTGATCGGTTCGTTGCTGCCGGCGCGAGCACATCATCTCCTGTGCCTTGGTAAAGAGCTCGGGCGCAATCACGGGTGGAAAGGCCTCGTCATGCCTGATCCACATATCGCGCGGATTGACGACGCGGCGCTGTTTCAGCTTGTAGGATGAACGGTTGTAAATAAGGCTACCGATGTAGGCCTCGTTCCCCAGGATCTTGCCGACGGTCTCACCGTTCCAACGCAGGCCACGCGTCGTCCTGATCTGCTCGGCGTTTAGCTCGGAGGCGATCTCGCCGAGGTATTTTCCTTCGGACACGAACGAGGTGAAGATGCGCCGGACAGTCTCGACCTCCGGATCCGGGCCGTGAATGATCTTGATGCGGTCGGTCTGGAGATACTTCTTCTGGCCGTATTCAAGCGTCGTTCTTACCACTCCGGCCTCGTCTATCAATTGGCGCCTCAGACCATAGCCGGGCATACCGCCGCGCCAAAAGCCCATGCGAGTGACGCGCGACTGACCGAGGAAGACTTTCTTGGAAAGCTGCCGGCTGAAGTCGGCGGCATTGAACCGTTTGTTGTTCTTGAGCATGAACGAAGTGAGGCTGCCGTCGTTTTCAAACTCATCCGCGCAGTAATGCACGGTTATGCCGGCCCGCTGGCACATGAATTCGTAGTAGGCGCTCTCGTCGAGATTCTGAAAGCGGCCCCAGCGCGTAACGTCGTAGACGAGGACGCAATCAAATTCTGCGTGCCCCGATTCGACATCTGCAATCAAAGCCTTGAGACCGTCGCGCCAGTGAATGGCAAGGCCGCTAAGGCCTTCATCGGCATAGGTGCGAACGATAGTGATGTTGCGTTCTCTGGCGTAGGCCGAGATCACGTCCGCTTGGTTTGCCGTCGAGTAGCGCTGGCTGTCCCGGGACATACGTACATATTGTGCCGCCCGGGTGGGTAGCATGGAACGACCGGACGCAATCGGTATCTCGTAGGACACGACCGCACCTCGCCGCGGATCGAGCAGAGCCGACCCAGCCTGAGGATAAGCGGCAATACCAATCAAGCCGTTTACGCGACCGCCGCGAGTTGAAGCTTAGATGACTCAAAGTAAGGAGGACATGACAGCCCGCGCGCTGTGCGCAAGTGGGCCAGCTCACATTTCGACACGCACAATCTATGATATAGGTTGGCCTTTTGGCGCACTTTGGGGGATGGTGTGCGATGCCGAAGAATATCGTGATCTTTTCCGACGGTACAGGCCAGGCTGGCGGCATCAATTTCGACGAAGCCCGCACGAATGTTTACAAGCTCTACCGCGCCTGCCGCGTCGGCCCAGACACGAAGGTCGAACCATCCAAACAGGTGGCCTTCTACGACGCCGGTCTCGGTTCGGCGTCCGACGGCGGCCACTTCAAGATCGGTTGGATGCGGTGGCTCTACAACCTCGCCAGTATGGCGACGGGCCTTGGGATCACCCGGAACATTGTCGACTGCTATGCCGCGATCATCGCCCTGTATGAGGAAGGCGATCGGATATTTCTGATCGGCTTCAGCCGCGGCGCCTACACGGTCCGATCGGTTGCCGGCGTCATGACCAATTGCGGGGTCCCGCGCCATATGCCGGACGGCTCGCCCCTGCGCCGCGACCCAAAGAGCATCCACAAGCTGGCCGAGCACGCCGTCAAGGACGTCTATCAATTTTGCCCATCGTACTCGCGCAAGATTGTTGGGTACCGCCAATTCCTGCTGGGGACGCGCGACGCCATCGCCGCCCAATTCAGACAGCGGTACGGCAGCACAATCACCGTCAGCGGTGCCGAGCACGCGAACGTCTTTCCCTACTTCATCGGGGTGTTCGATACCGTCGCCGCCCTCGGCCACAAATATCTGGGCGCGGCGCTCGTGACCTCCGGCATTGCGTTACTACTCGGGCTTCATTGGCTCGGTGGCTTCCTTCAGCCGATCTTTCCATGGGCTGGATGGGGGGCCCGGCTTCTGAGTTACCTCGGCGTCGCCACAGCGCTGATCGTCTTTCTCATGAACTATCTTAAGATCGCTCCGGATCTGCCCGGCTATGGGTTCATGAAGCGCCTCCGGACGGTGCATTTCGCCCCGCCGAAGCACAAATTCTACGACACAACCCTCAATCCCAATGTCGGCTATGCCAAGCATGCGATCTCGATTGACGAGAACCGCGCCGACTTCAAGCGCGTCGGCTGGTCCCCGACGGCCGAGAAGCAGGACCAACGCGACGCGCACGGCAATCTTTACTTCGAACAGGTCTGGTTTCCGGGTGTGCACGCCGATGTCGGCGGCGGCTATCTCGAGAATGAGGCTCGGCTCTCAGACGTCGCGCTGAACTGGCTGCTCGCCGGAGCTTCGCTCATTCCGGACGGGCTGAAACACGACGGCAGTGTGCTGCGGCTGTCGCCCGATCCCGCCGGCCCCCAACACAATGAGCAGGCGGGAGGCTTCCTCAAGGCCGGAGTTCGTGACCTGCCGATCGATCCCGACACGGAAGAATCGAGATCACCGATGCACAAATCGGTCTATCGGCGTTTCGAAGCCGCGTCCGTTCTTCTTTACGATCGCATGGCGGCCTACCGCCCGGACAACATGAGGGTCCACGTCGACTTCAAGCGCTATTTCGACGAAGGCACCGCGCAACCGAACCAATGCGTCGCCGATGACATTGAACAGAAGTGGGAGAATGCAGGCCATGTGGGGCGGCTTTAAGCGAGTCGCCCGAGTCTCCGCCGCGCTGACGCAGATCACAATGCCGAGAGTGGACTGGCCGACCGGCCGCTAAAAACGCCGTTTGAAAAACCGTTTTAGTTCGGCTCTCTCAAACGGTTTCTCTCACTAAGGTCTTGATTTATATGGTGGGCGCACCAGGGCTCGAACCTGGGACCCGCTGATTAAGAGTCAGCTGCACTAGAGGTGTTCGCGCCACCCGACATCTACGGGTCACGCCACCAGCAATTCGCGGCCTCCGGATTCCGGATCCGTTATTCTGCATTGCCGCGACGGTTGGATTGTCTTCGAGC